>JBJELR010000001.1:0-5413 GCA_051879255.1 Lachnospiraceae bacterium
GTGTACCTCATATCATAACAGGCATTACACAGTCCAACTTTTCGTCCGCATGCCCAAAGTAGAAGTGGAATTTAAAAATATATTCAAAAAAAGATGATAAATTTTGAAAAAAGGGGTTAAGGAATTAAAAAACACTCCGATATACATTACAACTAAAGGGTATTACACCAACAGTAAAGGCTAGATTTACATCTGATACTAACTAAAAGTCATTAGCCTTTTTGTCCAGGGCCCGGCTGAAGGGTTTTTGACTTTTAGTTAATATAAAATACAATTAAATACAATAACTGAGGCAAAAGGAATTGCCCGGTAATACAAGGAGGTAATTTTATGGTAGTACAACACAATCTAAGAGCGATGAATTCTAACAGAATGTTAGGTTTAACAGTAAAAACTCAGAACAAGTCCACTGAGAAGCTGTCATCCGGCTACAAAATCAACCGTGCAGCAGACGATGCAGCAGGTCTTTCCATTTCCGAGAAGATGAGAAAGCAGATCAGAGGTCTTAGTCAGGCTTCCCTGAATGCTCAGGATGGTATTTCTGCAGTACAGACGGCAGAAGGTGCTCTGAATGAAGTACAGGATATGCTGCAGAGAGCAAATGAGCTGGCAGTTAAGGCAGCTAACGGAACCATGTCTGTGTCTGACAGAAGCTATATCCAGAGCGAAATCGACCAGTTGGTTACTGAGATTGATCGTGTATCCACTACAACCAAGTTCAACGAGACCTACCTGTTGAAAGGTAACAACAAAGGTTCTGTTGGTAAGTTAACCTATGCTACAGCAACGGCTGCGTTAGATGGTGATTTTGGAGTTGCGACTGATTCAACTGGTGTAGTGGCAGCTACAGGTACCTTAACGGCTTCCTTTGAAGCTGCCAATGGTGGAACAATTGATGCAGCTCAGAATACAACCTATGATGGAAAGACTATACAGGTTGGCAGTACAACTTATATTCTGGTAAACTCTACTGCTCTGGCACAACCGGATCAGGGACCTAAGTTAACAGTTAGTGAAGCTGTTGATGCGTTGAACAAACAAGCAGACACTAAGGCATTTTCCAGTATGGATGAGTTGTTATCTGCAATTAAGGATCAGTACAGTGAGGATATCAAATCGGTAAGTACCTACATTGATGGTAAAGGTGATGCATCAACCGTTAAACTGAAAGTAGAAACCTTCGCCGACTTAAACGATGCTGTAGACTTAAGCCTTCAGGTTGGTTCAGACTCATCCTCTGACAATAAGATTAACATGAATGTCAGCATGATGAGTGCAAGAGGTTTGGGTGTTAACGGCCTTAAGGTTAACGGAGAGACTGCTGACAATGCAACCAAGGCAATCGATACTATTGCAAGTGCTCTTCAGAAGGTATCCCAACAGAGATCTTCTCTGGGTTCCATCCAGAACAGATTAGAGCACACCATCAACAACCTGGACAACGTAGTAGAGAACACCACATCAGCAGAAAGCCAGATTCGTGATACCGATATGGCTACTGAAATGGTTAAATACTCCAACAACAACATTCTTGCTCAGGCGGGACAGGCTATGTTGGCACAGTCTAACCAGGCTAATCAGGGTGTACTTGGATTACTTAACTAATCATCGGTTAGAGTTATACGCTAAGATTACAACCATAATAAAAGGGTCGGCATTGCCGGCCCTTTACTTTTAGGAGAGAACAGATGCCCAAAAAGAAAGTATTGACAATATCCATTCTTATTTCCAAAAGACCCGACACCGTACGTAAGTGCCTGGATTCGGTAAAGCCTATTCTGGATGCTATAGACGCAGAGCTGATTCTTACCGATACGGGCTGTGGGGAGGAGGTTAGGGCCATCATCGAAGAATACACAGATCAGATTATCGAATTTGAATGGTGTAAGGATTTTTCCAAGGCAAGAAATGTTGGTTTAAAGCAGGCGAAGGGGGAGTGGTTCCTTTTTCTGGATGATGATGAATGGTTTGATGATGTCAGTGATATTATCCATTTTTTCAAAAGTGGAGAATACAAGAATTATGGACTTGCCACTTACTACCAGAGAAATTATCTGGATGAGGCAGGAAAGGATTATGAGGATCTCCTGGTAGGAAGAACCATTAAGCTGGAACGAGATATTCACTTTGAGTATGCCATTCATGAATGCTTTAATCGGGTACCGGGTAAAACCAAGGTGTTAAACGTCTTTGTCCACCACTATGGCTATGTGTATAAGACGGAAGCAGACAGACTGGCTCATTCGGAAAGAAATATCAGCCTTTTATTAATCGAACATGAAAAAGACCCATATAACCTTAAGCATATTCTTCAATTAATACAGGAGTATAATTCTCTGGAGAAATGGGATGAATCCCTTGCTTTGGCTTTAAAGGGGATTGAATGTGACAAGCAGGGAAAGGCAACTCAACATTTTTGCAGGAATTCTCTCTATGCCAATGTGATTAACTGCTATATGCACAAGAAAGACTATGGAAAGATTATTCAGGTAGGAAGTGAATATCTAAAAACGGCTAAGCTGGATGATTTGGCTAAGGCGGCCATTTATTTCCGCCTTGCTCCCGCCTACTTTGAAAACGATGATTTTGAACAGGCACTTGAAGCGGTTAAGGAGTATTGGAAACGATATGAATATCAAAAGGCTAATCCGGAGGATTATCTTCCCTATGTAACCAATATTACTGCCTCTGCTTTTCGTTTAGGCTATTTGAATATTTTGATTTGTGTGGCAGTAAGATCCTGCCTTGCACTGAAGGATTACAGACAGGCCAAGCAGTGGCTAAAACGGCTGGAGCCGGATAATGATGAACTAAAGATTCTGGAAGATGTAGCAAAGGATATTATAGACCTTTTACCCGGGGCAGAAAGAGAAGCCCATGAAATTTTACTGGATATGGGTAATCTTCTTATCGGGACACAAAAGGGGATAGAAAATCGTATGATTGGCTGTATCGAGGAAAAATGCTTTGAGGTCAATGAAGAAAAGGAGCAGTTTTTGCTTCAATATGCCAAGCTGGCTTCGGATTCCCCATTTTTTGTTATGATACGGCTGATAAAGGAAATGATAGAGAAGCAAGATCATGAGCAGATTGAAAAACAGCTTAGGCAGCTTTGTCAAACGGCTCTGCCCTTATGCTTTAGAAGCCTTGTGGTTTATCGGGTATGGGAGAAAGCCAAGGCCCTGGGGTTGGATTTGGCTTCCATTATACGGGACATTCCTTACAGTTCATGGGATAAAACGATGATGGAGTATTGCCTAAAGGGGTTTATGGAAGAAAGAGAAGGAATCAATCAGTGGTTAATCGGGCTTTTATCCACAGAGGAAATCCATTTTTTAAGCTGGAATAAGGCCTATCGTCTGGCTCTCCTTATGGAAAGGGCAGAAGCAAACCAAGCAGCTACGCTGGAAGAGCAGGAATGGAAAGCGTTAAAAGCGATGGTGAAGGAATATGTGCCCGATACTTTAACCTATTATAGGAGAATTTATCGCCCGGAAATCCTTGAACGAGATCCGCAGATTATGCCCCAGGAAGGAGTTGCAGCCTATTATCTTGCCGGGTGGATGGAAGAACTGCAAAGAAAGGAGTATACAAAGTCAGTCTTTCTTCTAAAGAAATTAAAGGATTTGGCTCCCGGATGGAATAGGGTTATTCAGTTATTGCTAAAGGGAATAGAATGGGAGATGGACTCCCAAAGCAGTGGAAATTCTGAAGCAGTAAGCGAATTACTTTTACTGGGAGAGCAGCTAAAGAGAAAGGCAGCAGAATATATGGCAAAAGGAGAGAAGCAGACGGCTGAAATGATTCTCACTCAGCTAAAGACCATTCTTCCCCAAGATGAAGAAGTTGATAAAATGCTGACTGCTTTATCAGGGGGGGAGGTCTAAGAGGAGCGATGAAAATACAATTCTTGAATGGAGGCTTGGCAAATCAGGCCTTCCAATACATTTTTGCAAGATATTATGAGTTGTTTTTTGGGGGAGAGGCCATGTATATGGACGATTCCTATTTTGCTCTCCATACGGTTCACAATGGTTATGAGTTGGATAAGGTGTTTGGAGTAAAGCCTCATTTTCTCAGCGAATGCTTTGATGAAGAAGTATGGGGGCATATTTTAGAAGAAAAAAAGAAGGGAAAAAGTGTACCTCAGATTCTTTGTGAAAATGGAATTGATATGTACATGGTATCTGAGGTGGGAGAAAATCATAAGCATTTTAATCCCTTTAATGGTAAGGTCATACCGGTTCCCTGCAATCAATACGATCATGCAATTATCGGGGCCCCCGGAGATGTGTATTTCCATGGCTATTGGATCAACAAATGGTGGATGGAAAAATACAAAGCTACTTTCCTACAGGAGCTTAGCTTTCCTGAGATTACGGACAAAGTAAATAAGGACTATGAAAAAAGTATTCTCAATACATCTTCTGTTGCCATGCATATCCGCAGAGGGGATTTTGTTACCTTGGGATCAGCCATGGAGGCAGCTTCTTATTTGGAAATGGTAGGGCAGTTTCAGGAAAAAATAAAATCTATGCCGGAAGTTGAGTGTAACATAAAAAAATGGACTGCGTTCGTTTTTTCGGATGATATTGCCTGGTGCCAAGAAAAGTGGAAGGAGCTGGGGCTGGACCATTTTGGAGAGGTGGTATTTGTAGAAGGAAATATGGCAGGTAGAAATTATATTGATATGAACTTAATGAGTCTGTGTGAGGCTGTTATCATGTCTAACAGTGCCTTTTGTTATTTGGCAACTCTTTTAAATACCAGAAAGAAATTAGTGATTAATCCCACTATACGGGAGGTTTAGTAGAAAGAATAGACAGGTTTATATTTTCTTGCTATAATGAGCTAAAAAAGGGGAGGTTTAAAATGAGCACAAGGTTAAATAGCCATGAGGCTGCAAAATGGTTTATTTATCATAATCCCGGCTTGTCATCCGGTAATTCAGATGATAACATTAAACTGAATAAGCTGTTGTATCTGTCCGGCTTGATGTATTATTGTATAAAAAAGCGTGAGCTGTTTGATGAGCCGTTTATCGGCTTTCCAAATGGGCCGGTGATTTCTTCTGTTTATGAAGACTATCATAATAATGGTCTGAATAAGCTGCCTGTTCATGACAAAATAAAATCCATAGATAGCGAGCAGCAGCAGATAATCAATATAATTAATTTTGTTTATGGGGATAAAAGTTCCTCAGAGTTACTGGAAGAAAAGGATGGACAACCCTTGTGGAAACAGAATAAAACATCTCCCTCCAATAATCAGAAGATTGATTTTGGTCAAACAGGAGAGGAAATGAAAACATTTTATCAGAGTTTGTATGCTGCATATAAAGGCTTAGATTTTTCGGATTTAAAGAAGGATAAAATTAATGGATATCTATTTTATTACAGTAAATCGAAGTTTT
>JBJELR010000002.1:0-5401 GCA_051879255.1 Lachnospiraceae bacterium
CTGGAAGCTTACTATAATGATGTTTTAAATGGCAGCAACGGAAGGGAATATGGGTATTTGAATGAAGATTCTGCACTGGAAAGGACCACTATTCCGGCCAATGACGGCTATAACCTGGAGCTGACCCTGGATACCAATATCCAAAGCATTATAGAGAAACATTTACAGAAACATAATGAGACCTACAAAGACAGCTATCGAACAGGCAATGGGGCACAGAATGTAGGCTGTATTATTATGGATGTAAATACCGGTGGGATTTTGGGAATGGCCAGCTATCCGGGCTTTGATTTAAATAATCCTAATGATCCAACGGCACTTTTAGGCACCCAGCTTTTAACCGCAGAGGGAAAGGTATCAGAAGAAGAAATTGTGATTACACAAGAAAATGCCGAGGAACTTCTGGCAGATAGTGATGTCCTCTACGCCAACCTAAATGGATTATGGAAAAATTTCTGTATCTCCAATACCTATGAGCCGGGTTCTACGGCAAAGGCCTTCACCATAGCGGCAGGTCTGGAATCCGGAAAGATGAGCGGTGAAGAATATTATACCTGTAACGGTGCCCTTAAGGTGGGCAACTACACCATTAAATGTCACAATTACAGCTTGGGAGGCGATGGTACCTTAAATGTACAGCAGTCTTTGGAGCAATCCTGTAATGTGGCATTGATGCTGATGGGTGAGCAGATTGGAAAGAATACCTTTCTGGATTATCAGGATCGTTTTAACTTTGGGCTAAGAACCAATATTGATCTGGCAGGAGAGGCCAGAACCCAGTCTCTGGTTTTCAAGGAGAGTAACATGGGGCCTACTGAGTTGGCCACCTCCACCTTTGGTCAGGGCTATAATGTTACTATGATTCAGATGATCAGTGGATTTTGTTCATTGATTAATGGCGGATATTATTATGAGCCTCATGTGGTTAGTAAAATCACGACTACGGATGGTGCACTGGTAAGAAATATTGAACCAAGAATGATTAAACAGACCATTTCTGAGAGTACTTCTGCCTTAATCCGTCAATACTGTAAGGGAGTAGTGGACAATGGTACAGGAAAAACGGCCAGACCGGCAGGCTATGCCATTGGCGGAAAGACCGGTACGGCAGAAATGGGAGTCAGAGATAAACGTAACTATGTGGTTTCTTTTATGGGCTATGCTCCGGCAGAAAATCCGGAAATTGCCATTTATGTGGTGGTAGACAGGCCCAATGTGGGACGACAGGATGATGCAAAACACGCAACCAGACTGGTGAGGAGTATTCTCACTGAGGTTCTTCCCTATTTAAATATTTTTATGACAGAGGAACTGAGTGAGGCAGAAATTAAGGAACTGGAGGAGCTGGATATGGAAATCATTATGGCGGCTTCTGCGGCAAATACCGTATCCGGCAATGAGATGAGTGTTTCCGGTAATGAAACGGTGTCCGATAATGAAGAAGAAGTGATTACCAATGCCCATGGGGGAGACATTACTTCATCCATACCGGCATCGGAGGATGAGGGAGATACGGCACCGCTTACCGGAGTGCTGATTGATCCTGAAACGGGAGAGCCATTAAACAAAGATACAAATGAAGATTCTCCACAATAGAGAATAACCTCATAAAGTTGATAATAGATTATAGAAATATCGCTTTATGGGGTTATTTTATGTTGAAAAACAAGACGGGCTACCGGAGAAAGCTGTTAGTTATTGCTTTAGTCCTGGTATTGCTTTTGTTTGGCCTTATGGGAAGGGTAAGCTGGCTGATGCTTGCCAGAGCAGAATACTACAGTACAAAGGCTGAGGATCTGCACGTACGGGAGAGGAAGATAAAAGCAAAGAGAGGAAGAATTCTGGATCGAAATGGTGTAGTCCTGGCGGATAATCGGATTGTCTGTAACATTAGTGTAATCCACAATCAAATCAAGGACAAGGAGAAGGTCATTCAGGTACTCACTGAGGAATTGGATTTATCCAGAGAGTTTGTGGAAAAGCGGGTGAACAAGGTTTCTTCCATTGAAAAAATCAAAGGGAATGTGGATAAAGAAATCGGAGATAAAATTCGCAAATATGAGTTGGCAGGAGTGAAGGTGGATTCCGATTATAAACGCTATTACCCCTTCGATCAGCTCTGCTCTAAGGTGCTTGGCTTTACCGGAGGAGATAACCAGGGGATTATTGGTCTGGAGGTAAAATATGATGAATTGTTGGCCGGAAAGCCGGGATTGATTCTTACCACCACCGATGCCCGGGGAGTAGAAGTGGAGACCAAGGGGGAAAGCCGCAGAGAACCTACCACCGGACTGGATCTGGTGACCAGTTTGGACTATAATATTCAGCTTTATGCTACTCAGCTTGCCATGCAGGTGCTGGAGACCAAGGAAGCGGATAGGGTTTCTATTCTGGTGATGAATCCTCAGAATGGAGAAATCCTTTGTATGGTGGATGTACCGGAATTTAATTTAAATGAGCCTTATGCTTTACCGGAGGGAACACAGGCGGCCACCCGGGAGGAAGAACAGAAGCTGCTCAACGGAATGTGGAGAAATGGCTGTATTAACGATACCTACGAGCCCGGTTCTACCTTTAAAATAATTACTGCAGGAGCCGCTTTAGAGGAAAGGCTGGTTACTCTTGAATCCCGGTTTAGCTGCCCCGGATACATCATGGTAGAGGACAGGAGAATCCGCTGTCATAAGTATGGAGGACATGGCAGTGTCAGCTTTGTGGAAGGCTTTATGCAGTCCTGTAATCCCACCTTTATTTCTTTGGGGCTGAAGCTGGGCGTGGATAAATATTATGAATATTTTCACCGGTTTGGCTTGATGAAAAAAACGGGAATTGATTTACCCGGTGAAGCAGGAACCATTATGCACAAAAAAGAGAATGTGGGTCCTGTAGAACTGGCTACAGTGGCTTTTGGTCAATCCTTCCAGATTACCCCTATTCAGTTGGCGGTAACAGCCTCCTCCCTGATTAATGGAGGGACCAGAATTACTCCTCATCTGGCCATAAAGAGCCAGACAGAGCAAGGGGAGGAGGAAAAGGTGTTTACCTACCCGAAAACCGGAGGAATTATCTCCAAAGACAGCAGCGAAACCTTGAAATATCTGCTGGAGCAGGTGGTAGAAAATGGAAGTGGAAAAAATGGTTATGTGGAAGGCTACCGGGTAGGAGGAAAGACAGCCACCAGCCAGACACTCCCCAGAGGGAGTGGAAGATACATTGCTTCCTTCCTTGGTTTTGCACCTGCTGATGACCCCCAGGTATTGGCTCTGGCTATTGTGCACAACCCTAAAGGGATGTATTATGGAGGACAGGTGGCAGCTCCCATTGTCCGCCAGCTTTTTGAGAATATTCTTCCTTATTTGGAAAGAATGTGATATAACAGAAGAAGTGAGTGGTGGAAAACACATAGTGGAAGCTAAGTGGAATAGAGAGAAGTGAGGTTAATATGAAGGCAACATTTGTTATGCCGGTTCTGATATCTTTTGTCATCAGTGCCGTTTTGGGACCCATTGTGATTCCCTATTTGAGAAAATTAAAGGTAGGACAGACCGAAAGGGATGATGGACCAAAGTCGCACCTGAAAAAGAGTGGAACTCCTACTATGGGAGGAGTGATTATTCTGGCCTCTGTCGTATTAACCTCTTTGGTTTATATGAAAGATTATCCCCGCATCCTTCCCATACTTTTTCTCACTCTGGGATTTGGATTGATTGGATTTATTGATGACTATATTAAAGTGGTGCTAAAACGGTCCATGGGACTTCGGGCATGGCAGAAGATGGCCCTGCAGATTGTGGTTACGGCTGTATTTGTCTACTATCTGGTATCAGCCGCTCCCCAGTGCCTATTGATGAAGGTTCCTTTTTTAGGAGGAATGCTTCTGGATTTAGGGATATTATCTGTTCCTGCTGTCTTTGTAGTGGTAATTGGCACCGTCAACGGAACCAACTTTACGGATGGTTTAGACGGCCTTGCCAGCAGTGTTACGGTAATGGTAGCCACCTTTTTTTCTGTGGTGGCTGTTGGTACACAAAGCGGAATCGAGCCCATTACCTGCGCAGTAGTGGGGGCCTTACTTGGCTTTCTTCTCTTTAATGTATATCCTGCCAGTGTATTCATGGGAGATACCGGTTCTTTGGCCCTGGGGGGCTTTGTAGCGGCTACGGCTTATATGCTGCAGATGCCTATCTTTATCGTTATTGTAGGGTTTATTTATCTGGTGGAGGTTTTGTCAGTTATGCTGCAGGTAGGCTACTTTAAGCTGACCGGTGGAAAGCGTATCTTTAAAATGGCTCCTATTCATCACCATTTTGAACTTTGCGGCTGGTCAGAAACGCGGGTAGTGGCAGTATTTTCTATTGTTACCGCATTACTCTGTCTGGTTGCACTTATGGCGATGTAAAGGATTGATGTTTCGGAAAAGAGGTAAAAATGGATTTTTTTCATAAAACTGTACTGGTTGTGGGTTGCGGAATCAGTGGAATCAGCGCAGCCGCTTTACTTGGCCGAAAAAAGGCAAGAGTGATTCTGTTTGATGAAAATCAAAATGTGGATTTACAGAAGGTAAAAGAGGGACTGAAGGATGTGGATTCCCTTAAGATTATCCTTGGCGAGCTTTCGGAAGAAACAAAAGCCGGGCTTGATTTGGTGGTGCTAAGTCCGGGCGTTCCCTGTGATACTCCCTTTATCGAAGGATTCAGAAAAAAGCAGATTCCGGTTATCGGGGAAATTGAACTGGCCTATTTGTGCGGCAGAGGAAGGATAATTGCGATTACCGGAACCAATGGAAAGACCACCACTACTGCCTTAACCGGAAAAATAATGGAAGACTATTATGACAGTGTTTTTGTTGTAGGTAATATTGGAAATCCTTATACCGCTGCGGCAGAAAAGATGAAAGAGGACAGTGTTACCGTGGCGGAAATCAGCAGCTTTCAGCTTGAAACCATCCATACCTTTCATCCCCAGGTCAGCGCAATACTGAATGTTACAGAAGACCATTTGAACCGCCATCATACCATGGAAAATTATGTGGCAGCCAAGGAAAAGATAGCCTGCAACCAAAATCGGGAAGATGTTTGTGTTTTAAATGCTGAGGATGCTTACTGCAGAAGCTTTGCCCACAACTGCCCCGCACAGGTGATATTTTTCTCCTCCAAAGGACCTTTGGATAAGGGATATTATTTGGAAAATGACAGTATCTGGTACAACAACGGTCTGGAGCGAAGGAGGCTTTTAGGGATTCACGAACTGCGGCTTCTGGGTCGCCATAACATGGAAAATGTGATGGCTGCAATCGCTATGGCCAGCGCCTTTGGTGTTCCTATGGAAAATATCCTGGAAACGGTACGCAATTTTTCTGCCGTAGAACATAGGATAGAATATGTGGCCACCATGCCGGGGG
>JBJELR010000003.1:0-5387 GCA_051879255.1 Lachnospiraceae bacterium
TCACTATTGATTCCGGACCGGAAATCTTTAAGGCATTCTGTTCCATACTCGCCTTGCCCAGAATATAACCTTCTGCCGGCTCATTTTTTACGGTAATATCTATACTTTTTTGAATTCTCCTAATATCCTCTACCTTAAGAGAAACATAGGTAGAATCGGAACGTATGCTTTCAATTTTAGTACCACTGATTCTGGTGGTGTTCAGTTTTATGGGAACCTGATTGTTTTCATTTATTTCGGTTAAATCTGCCGTAGCAAGAATATTAGCAGACGAAAAGCTGTCTAATACAGAACGATTTGCCCGAACACTTACCGAAATCTCATTCGTATTATCTACAATCTCCACATATTTTCCTGCTCCCGTCATGGCCGCCATATTCTGTAGCTGCACCGTAACCGAATAGGTTTTGCTTTGATAAGGATCATTAATATTAATGGAAATAATCCAGAGTCCTACAGAAAACAGAACTGCAATAATTTTCAGATTAAGATTTTTTGTCAGCTTCTCTTTCATCCCGATGCTTATCTTCCCTTCTCCGTATCCTTCACCTTGACTTTAAAAATCCTTCTTTTTTTCTCTTCTGCAGGTTTATTTTGAATCTTTTCCAGATATTGCTCCACATCCTCTCCCCGCAATCCCCGGGTCAACTCACCTTTATAGGCTGCACTGATTTTGCCGGTCTCCTCAGACACAATTAAGGTAAGGGAATCTGTTACCTCTGAAATACCCACACCTGCCCGGTGTCTGGTTCCTAACTCCTTACTCAGTTCCATATTGTCTGAAAGAGGCAGATAGCAGGTAGCTGACTGGATTCTGTTTCCTTTGATAATCACTGCCCCATCATGGAGGGGTGTATTATGCTCGAAAATATTAATCAGAAGTTGGCTTGTCACTACACCATCCACTTCAATTCCCGTATTTTCATATTCCGACAGATTATCATCCTGACAAACCACAATCAGAGCTCCTGTTTTCACCTTTGCCATTTCCACACAGGCCTTGGTAATTTCATGAATAGTCTTATCCGAAAAAAGACCCTCATCTGTCCGATTAAATTCTACCGGCAGAAAGGCCCCGATAAAGTTCTTTTTCCCCAACGTTTCCAACGCTTTCCTCAACTCCGGCTGCAGGACAACGATAACCGCAATTACACCAATATACACTACATTCTGTGCAATCCAGATAATGGTATTCATTTCAAACAATGCCGCCACCAGGAACATCGCCATGATAGACATAATTCCCTTCATCAGCGACCATGCCCGGGTATTCTTCATCCATACCAGCATATGGTATACGGCAAAAGAAATGATAGCAATTTCTACGATATCAATAACGCCAACGCTGGGAATATGAAGATTTGGATTGCTATCAAAAAAAGTTAAAATCTGCTCCATCTGTTGTCAGTCCTGTCTTAATGTTTTTTGTTTTCCTCCGCCCTGGCTATTGTTGTACGGGATACCCCATGAGCAGTTTTGATGGTGCTTACCTTCTTCACCTGTTTTCCGGTCTTACTTTTTTGCTGCCTGTTTATTCGCTTAACCTTCTTCACCGGTGCTGCTAAAACAATCTTTGGTACGGCTTTTACATAATAATAATATTCATCATCTTCAAACTGTACCATTTCCGTCCGACTATAGTCTACATTAAATTCCATGAAGCGAATTACCTGACAGATGAAAAAAGAAACTGCACTCCCTGCTATAATTCCCAAAACAGAAAAGTTTAAATCCATCATAAATTCACAAATTAAAAGAAGTACTGCTTCTGTGGTAATCCCTGCAAGAATGGCAATGCTCCAGGCATAGTCTACTGTCATTTTTCTTATCGTATACACCAAAATTACGGTAACCACAAAGGCGGCGATAGTTACCAGCATTGCTTGATTATCCATAACTCCATCGATCATCAGTCTCAGCTTTTGGGACCCGGTTTCTGCATCCTGGGCAGAAAAGGTAGTAAAATTGTCCTTCATATAACGAATCATAAATCGAACCACAACACCACAGCTTACCGCAATGGCAGATACCGGTCCACCCAGCAGCCCCACTGCAACCGGCATGACATAAGGAATCTTTATGGCAAACAGCAGAGGAGTCAAAAGTACTATTTTTGTGTCTCTGGGAGTAAACCGAAAATACAGCAAAAACATTAGCAAAAAGGCTGCAAAAACCACGATAGCACATTCCACTGCCAAAGCATAAGTATGTAACAGCACAAAAAGAGCCGATAATAATACAATAAAATTGTTGGGCATAAAGGAACACATCAGAGCAGCTACCAGAACAATTACAACATTGTTCAGTACCTCCATATAGCCCATATTTCCATTGATTACCAGTAGGGCAATCAATGCACCCAGGAATTTAAGAACAGGATTCACATAAATTCCATGTTTGCTATAAAATTGTTTAATCGTTTCTCTTGCTTCCAGTAAACTTGACATGGATACTTCCTTTCGGTTCTCTCCCTTATCCCTCTTCCTTGTAGAGTTGGGACAGTTTTTTTAAATTGCCATAGTACAGTCTCGTACTTTGCAGGCAGCGGTTATACCGATACAGAGATACCACGTAGGTAATCACCATAAAAATACTCAGCATAACCAGATAAAGGACAATTACCGTTTTTACAAATTGAAATAAATCCATCCGGTAAATTTCCTTCATAAATGCTTCAAAATCATACATGACATATAAGCCCACCAGTATGGCATAGGCTATGGTGGTGGCAATCACTGTTTTCACCATCTGCAGGCTGATATAATCACTTCTGAAAAAGCCAATTACCGCTTTATTCCTGCGAAACTCTCCATCCTCATAGGCCGCCATACGGGTCATCAGCTTTACCCGCTTCTCATTAACCATTCAGCTTCCTGCCTCTCCTTATTCCTTATCGAGAAAACGCATTCTAGCACTTTCTCTGGTTTTCTGTGCAGGAGGAGTTAAAGGAGACTTCTTTCCAATAGCATCATTTAGCGTATTGGCCAGGTCCGTTTTACACGCAGCACAGTACCTCCCGCTTTTAATCATTTTCCCGCAGCGCTCACAGGCTATACCCATGGGAGAATCATCGGCAAATACCAGCCGTTCTTCTCTTACCCATTGCTGAATCTGCTGAACACTTACGTCACAGGCCTCCGCCACATCGCGGATACCGGTTTTGACATTCTCAGATACGTACTTTTTCACTTCCTGAAACTTATTTTCTTCTTCCGCCTTGCAGGCAGGACACAGAACGGGTCCCATCACATAGTTAAATAATCTTCTGCATCTTCGACAATTTTTAACATTCATCGTCGCTTCCTCCTTATCTTTTTCTAAAAGCCATAGCCAATGGAAACAGACAGTACATAAACCGTTCCAATCCCCGCTTCATGGCATATCCTCGCTACCGCATCTGCTGTACTCCCGGTAGTGTAGATCTCGGTGGTCGCCGTATCATTAAAAAATTTTACATCATTTTCACCCAATTTGAAAGCCTTTTTCAAATTATTTTGTCTTTCTGTACCGTCAATTTCCTTCATGGGACGAGTGTTTTTCACCCGGATTACCAGATTTTCAAGAGTTGGAATATTCCATAGCCTGGAAAGTTCTCTGGACAGCACTTCTGCCTGATTATAGCCTCTGATTCTCTTTTTTCTTCTGAACATGGGTACCGGCACCAAAGCCTGGGGTTTCCACCTTCTGACCTTAGGGGTAAGCTGCAGAGCCATCTGCCTTGCATAAAAGCGGGCATATTCCTGTCTTCCACTGTATTTAAAGCGGTACAGCGAAGGCCGAATATAGGGATAAGGAAATAACGCTGCCCCTTCTTTAAACCAATGTCTTCGTTTGCTGCAGTCATGGCAGTATTCTTCTTCCTCCTTAACCGGCTTGCCGCATTTACAGCACAGGTGACCGGTCAAATACTGTATTTTAGGCTCACAGAGAGTACATATTCCCTCCTTTCCAAAGGGCAATACCCGATCGCATATGGCGCACCGGGCGGGAAACAGCAGGTCAGAAACATTAAATCTCGTCATTTAGTATCCTTCTACTTCTCTGATCCTTGAACTTAATCCTGTATAACGTTTGTTTTCATTGCCATTGGCAATCATTTCCCTCATGGTTTCACTGCTTCCCAATATGGTCAGGCAGTTTCTTGCTCTGGTCACCCCCGTATAGAGCAGATTTCGGTTCATCAGCTGCCTTGGCCCCTTTAACAAAGGCAGAATAACTGCAGGATATTCACTTCCCTGGGATTTATGAATGGTAATAGCATAGGCCAGTTCCAATTCCTCCAGCCCGGAAAAAGGGTAAGTTACCCTTCGGGAGTCATCAAACTCCACCAGCAAGGCCTGCTGATGAGGATAAATTTCTTTGATTATTCCCATATCACCATTAAATACCCCAACCCCTTTATCGATAGGGATATTGTATTGACTAACAATTTCCCATTCCAGCTGGTAATTGTTTTTCACCTGCATCACCTTATCCCCGGTTCGAAAAATCGTATCTCCATAAAGATACTCCGGCTTATTTTTCCCCTCAGGATTAAGGTATTTTTGCAGAATCCGATTCAATGTCTCTACCCCCAAATTCCCCTTTCGCATGGGGGTAAGAACCTGTATCTCAAAGGGTTCAACCTGACAGTATCCGGGCAGCTTTTCCCGAATGAGCTGAATCATATGCTTGTAGATAACGTTTGCTTCCTTCCTTTCCAGAAAGAAAAAGTCTCTGCTTTTGTTATCCAGCTTAAGCATCTCACCCTGATGGATCTTATGTGCATTAACGACAATGTGGCTGTCTCTTGCCTGTCGGAATATTTTTTCCAAACGCACCACAGAGAAAGCCTTACTGTCAATCAAATCCTGAAGTACCCTGCCCGGTCCCACCGAGGGGAGCTGATTTTCATCTCCTACCAGAATCAGTCTTGTACCCGGTGCAATAGCTTTCAGCAAAGCCTGAAAAAGATGAATATCCACCATAGACATTTCATCGATGATGACCACATCTGCTTCCAAAGGATTATCTTCCCTTCTTCCAAAGCTTGCCTTTTTCCCGTCCTCTGCCAGGCTTCCGTTAAGTTCTAAAAGCCGATGAATGGTACGGGCTTCAAAGCCGGTAGCCTCAGTCATTCTTTTGGCTGCCCGCCCTGTTGGTGCGGCCAGAAAGATATCCATCCCCTCTGCTTCATAATAGGCCAGAAGGAGATTAATGGTGGTGGTTTTTCCTGTTCCCGGTCCTCCGGTAAGAAGAAATACTCCATGCTTTACCGATTCAATCACTGCACGACGCTGCAGCTCATCCAGTTGAATCTCCAGCTTTTTCTCCAAAATACTGATTTTCTTTTCCAGTGCTGCTGTATACTCTTTCTCCGGTCCTTCTTCCTGCTCTCCCCGGAAAAC
>JBJELR010000004.1:0-5366 GCA_051879255.1 Lachnospiraceae bacterium
ATTCCGGGGACACAGGCTGCTTCGCGAAGGAAGTCCTCCCGTACAAAGCCTTTTTTCTTGTGCTTCTTATATAAATCCATAAGTTCCCGATATCTGGTTTCTCCCTCTCCAATATAGAAGATATCAAAGAAATCTGCTATAGGTTCCGGGTTATACACGCAGGGGCCTCCGCCAATCACAATGGGGTGTTCCCCGGTCCGCCAGACAGAGCGTAAAGGAATCTGCGCCAGATCCAGAATCTGCAAAATATTGGTATAACACATTTCATACTGAAGGGTTATCCCCAGAAAATCAAAATCCTTGATTGGCTCCTGAGATTCCAGACCAAAAAGGGGGATATTTTCCTGCCGCATGATCTTGTCCAAATCCAGCCATGGCGAATATACCCGTTCGCACCATACATCCTCCCATTGATTCAGCATATCATAAATAATCTGAATCCCCAGATGAGACATTCCGATTTCATAAACATCGGGAAAACACATGGCAAAACGAATCTCTACCTTAGAATCACCTGCTTTATTTACTGCATTTACTTCATTTCCAATATAACGGGCAGGCTTTTCCACCTGCAATAATATTTCATCGCTTAATGCTAATTTATACTCCTTCATGTCTACCTCATTTTTATCTTCTATTTTTAAAGCGCCGCTCATTTGTGGTGAACAGATAATTGATTTTTTTATCGAATTTTCCAGAACAACCTTGGCAGTACAAGTATACGGGAATTATGAGAGAAAAGCAAATGCGTTTTTAGAAAGGCTAAAAAATTACTGCATATTTTTCCTGGTTATTCAGATACTATTAGCGTTACTGTAAGTCATATTAGAGGAGATAGCTTCGGAGGTAAAAATGGAGCAGGATAAAAAAGATTTAGGTGCCAAGCTTGCCTATGCAGCATTAGACGAGGTTCCAAAGCCAAAGGCTGATGCCAAAGAAATTGTAGGCTTGGTAAAACAGGGAGGTAAAATTTCCGGTTATCAGCTTTCTGATGGAGAAACCGTTTCCAAGGAAGAAGGGGTTGCTATGGCGAAAGCCGGAGAAATTCAAGGGGTTGGTGTAGCCCACCGTAAAGATACCCAATATTTGAAATCCCTTCCTGACGGAAGTGAAAATAATAATCTGGGAAATCTGCCTTCAGTCAGTGGGTGAGGATTATCCTCTCCCCACTGATCGGGGAATTTAATTCAATTTACTATTTTCCCGGTAATTCTTTTATCAATGGCTGTATTGTCTGTTGATTAACCTTATCTGCACCACACCCCAGCCGCATCTTAAAGTCCTCATACCCAAAATGAGTAAGCTGTGTCAGACTTCCATCCAATCCCCGTTTCCAGATATTGGGAAGGGGCATTCCATTAAAGGTATTATTCTTACAGGTGGTATAGATGGCCATATCACCAAATACCAATAAATCCCCTTCTTTTAATTGGCCACCAAAACAGTAATCCCCTATTACATCACCGGCCAGACAGGTAGGCCCGCTAAGGCGATAGGAATAAGCCGACTCCTCTCCTTCCTCCATGGCCCTTGCCTGATATAAAGGAGGTGTATAGGGCATTTCAATCACATCCGGCATATGACAGGCTGCACTGGTATCTAAAATAGCAATGCGATAGCCTCCATTTTCCACAATATCCAGTATGCGGGTGACCAAAAACCCGGCGTTTAGGGCACAGGCCTCTCCAGGCTCTAAATAAACCTGAAGCTGCCAGTTTTTTTTCACCCTATGAATACAGGCTTCCAGCCTTTTCAATCCATAGCCTGGACGGGTAATGTGGTGGCCGCCACCCATATTCAGCCACTTCAGCTTAGGTAAAACAAATCCAAACTTATCTTCCACCGCCTGCAGAGTAACTTCCAGTGCATCTGAATCCTGTTCACAAAGGGTATGAAAATGCAGTCCATCTATAAGTCCTGCCCATTCCTCTGTCATCTCCTGTTTCCAGACCTCAAGGGTTGTCCCCAGACGGCTTCCCGGTGCACAGGGATCATAGATTTCATGCTCCTGCTGGGTAGAGCATTCCGGATTGATGCGAAGTCCCAGGCTTTTTCCTGCCTGTTTTGCTTTTAGCCCAAACTTTTTGAGCTGCTTTGGCGAATTGAATACCAGATGATCTGCTGTCTCTAAAAGCTGGTCAAATTCCTCCTCCTTATAGGCTGCACAAAAGACATGAACCTCCTTTTGGGGCATTTTTTCCTTTCCCAGCTTAGCCTCGTATAGGCCACTGGCTTCCGTCCCGGAAAGGTATTCTGCCAGAAGGGGATAAAAATCATAGTTGGAAAAGGCCTTCTGTGCCAATAATATTTTACAGCCCGTTTTCTTTGAAAGCTCTGCTAATATCTGCCCATTTTGGTGAAGCTGCCCTTCATCAATCACATAACAGGGCGTAGGTAGTGAAGAAAAGATTTCTTCCGCTGTCTGTTTGCCAAACGCCATAAAAGGCGGCCTTCTATCTCTATACCGGTTCATTTGTTCTCCTTTGTTTACTCTACCAGCGTAGGATTATGGTTTTCTCTGTAAGGAAGTCCATACTGCTCCAGTGCCGCAAGGAAGGGATCGGGGTCAAACTCCTCTACCGTATACACCCCGGCTTTCTTCCACTGTCCCGTAAGCAGCATCAGCGCACCACACATGGCGGGAACACCGGTAGTATAGCTGATAGCCTGGCTTTCCACTTCCTGATAGCATTCCTGATGGTCACAGATGTTATAGATGTAGTAGGACTTTTCCTTCCCATCCTTTTTCCCCGTAAAAATACAGCCAATATTGGTCTTCCCATGAGTTCTGGGTCCCAGGCTTGCAGGGTCTGGAAGAAGCGCCTTCAGAAACTTAATGGGAACGATCTCTTTTCCTTCAAAAACCACAGGGGTAGTGGATAGCATTCCCACATTCTCCAGACAGTTCATATGGGTCAGATAGCTCTGCCCAAAGGTCATAAAAAAGCGGATACGCTTTACTTCGGGAATCGTTAAGGCCAGGGATTCAATCTCCTCATGGTGTAAAAGGTACATATCCTTCTTTCCCACTCCATCAAACTCATATTCCCGTTTAATGCTCATGGCAGGAATCTCCACCCAATGTCCGTTATCCCAATAGCTGCCCGGGGCAGAAACCTCACGAAGATTTACCTCCGGATTAAAATTGGTGGCAAAGGGATATCCATGATCTCCCCCATTACAGTCCAGAATATCGATGGTATCAATAGTATCAAACTCATGCTTTTTGGCATAAGCACAATAGGCCTGGGTAACTCCGGGATCAAAACCACAGCCTAAAAGTGCGGTAAGACCGGCTTTTTCAAATTTTTCCCGGTAAGCCCACTGCCAGCTATAGTCAAAATAGGCGGAAAAACCGGCTTCCTTACAGCGTTTTTCATAAATCTCACGCCACTTGGGATCTTCGGTATCTTCCGGCTCATAGTTGGCCGTATCCATGTAATTTACCCCACAGGCCAGGCAGACATCCATAATGGTTAAATCCTGATAGGGAAGGGCAATATTCATGACCAAATCAGGCTGATAAGCCCTAATCAGTTCAATCACCTGATTGACCTCATCTGCATCTACCTGTGCAGTGGTGATTACCGTAGAGGTTTTTCCTTTAAGACTTGCTGCCAGCTCATCGCATTTTTCTTTTGTCCTGCTGGCAATGCAGATTTGTGTAAATACCTCACTGACCTGACAACATTTACGAATGGCAACAGAGGCAACCCCTCCGCAACCGATAATCAATACTCTGCTCATCTTTTTCCTCTCTTTCAACCTTACTTCCTTTGAAGCATTTTACGCTTTTTCTTTTACCAGAGCCAATAAAAGCTCTCTCAACACCTTACAGGCAGTTGCGGTGGATACCCCACTGATATCTAACATGGGGGCCAGCTCATTAATATCTGCTCCTACTACTTTTGTCCGGGCCACTAATAGAATAGCCTCCAAAAGCTGCATAAAGGTAACACCTCCCGCCTCAGGAGTACCGGTTCCCGGAAAAACAGATGGATCCAGACAGTCCAAATCGATGGTAAAATACACCGGTGTACCGGCATTCCTTAAGGTATCTGTCAGCTCTTTCAGACCGGAAAAATCAAAAAGGTGCATATCCGTATGCTCTTTGGCAAAAGTAAATTCTTCCCTTTCTCCACTGCGAATCGCAAACTGATGAATTCTCCCATCCCCCATTAAATCATAGGCCCTGCGCATTACCGAGGCATGACTTAGCGTAGCCCCCAGATAATCCTGCCGCAGGTCAGCATGAGCATCAAACTGAATAATGTGTAAATCCGGATAATGGGTCAGCATTGCTTTTATGGCACTTAACGTAACCAGATGCTCTCCTCCCAGCAAAAGGGGCAGCTTACCATCCTTTAAAATATGTAAGGCGCGTTCCTCAATGGCTCCAAGAGCCAGACTGCTGTCACCTATACAAAGCTCTAAATCCCCACTGTCAAAAACAGCATAGTCGCATAAGTCCTTCTTTTGATAAGGGCTGTAGGTTTCCAGACCAAAGCTTTCATGGCGGATAGCCGATGGTCCAAACCTGGCTCCCGGTCGAAAGCTGGTTGTGGAATCAAAAGGAGCCCCGTAAAGTACGATGTCTGCCGCTTCATATTCAGCGTCACAGCCAATAAAGACTTCTATATTTTTGGATAACATATTTTCCTCCCTTCAATCAACATTTTTTCAATGAATATCTGCCTGTAATGTATTCCCTGACCTATTCTACTTCTTCCAGCATCTTTTCCAGAAAAGCCGGAAGATAGAAGGCTCCTACATGCAGTTTCGTAGTATAATACCGGGTTCTCAAATTCAGCCCCAGCCATTTATTCACCTCTAAATCATCAATAGGGTGGTATTTTTTACTGGCAAAGCCAAACAGCCAATAACCGGCAGCGTAGGTAGGTATATGTGCCTGGTAAACCCGGCTGATGGGAAAGGTATTGACAATCCGCTTATGACTTCTTTTCATTTCCTCGGCATCATGCTGATAAAAAGGGCTCCCCTGCTGATTTACCATAATACCGTCTTCACGCAGGGCATTGTAACAAATCCCGTAAAACTCCCGGGTAAAATACCCCTCGGAGGGCCCAAAGGGATCTGTGGAATCTACGATAATCAAATCGTATTCCTCCTTTTTCCGGCGAATAAAACGGAGGGCATTGTCAAAAAAAATATTCACCCTGCTGTCATCGAGACGGCAGGCATTGTCCGGCAGATAAGTACGACAGGCCTCCACCACCTCCGGATCCATTTCCACCAGGTCAATCCGTTTAACCTGTTCATAGCGGGCCAGTTCCCGGACGACCCCCCCGTCTCCTGCACCGATGACCAGAATATCCTGTATACAGGGATGTACCGCCATGGGAACA
>JBJELR010000005.1:0-5353 GCA_051879255.1 Lachnospiraceae bacterium
TATAATAAGGGCAGAAGATGTATCGGACAGTCGGTACCGGAAGGGAGGCTGGACGTTCATCGTTTCTTTAAACACTATCTTAAACTTTATCTAAGGCAATTTATCTCAACATGATCTCACTTTTGCTTCAGACAGCAGGTCATGTAAAGTCTTACAGGCTTCTATCGCCTGTTCGGATCGTATTTCCTTTAAAGCAAAACAATTTACAATTCATACATATTATATTTGCTGATAAATTATTCTTTGGTACAGTTCGGTGCATCTTTCTATTTATTTTCTTCCCTATTTATTTTTAGTATGGACAATTTCCATGGTTTTACACCTTGAAATAAAGGGAACAAAATGTTCAATCCAATTAATATATCACAAAACGCTTGCTATCATGGATGAATATCGTCACAAGCAGGAAAGGACAAAAATGGATAAGATATGCCAGAAGTACGTAAAGGATTTAGAAGTGGCAGCCAGTGAGGGGGTGTTGATTTATCAGGGAGACAAACCGGTTTCCCCGCAGGACATTGTACATACGGTCTGGGTGCGAGAGGAAATGGCATATATACCGGATTTCATTGTCATGGATGAAAAGGGACAGCTAAAAGAGATTTGGTATGGAAATGACTAAAGAAGATGAATAGGAATGCCTCCTGTCATTGAAAGAAAAGTAAAATAAAAAACAGTAAACGGAAAACAGAAGGTACTCCCCGTATGCGGATGTTTTCCGGCAAAAGGAATCATTTTTTGTCAAAATAGGTAATGACGGAAAATAAATAGTTTGCTATAATTAAGGGCAATTGATGCGAAAGTGGAAGACAGAAAGGAAAAGAACGATGAAGAAGAAAGTGATTCCGGTTTTAGTCGCCGTTGCCCTGATTATAGTGATTGGCGGAGTGGGACTTTTGACCATGTTTTTAGGGAAATATTCCTATTCTGATGCAAAAATGGATTTAAATGAGTATTTTGGTCTTTATCAGCCGGATGAGGTGGCTATTGTCTGTCAGGATGAGCGGATTGAAACAAAGGCAAAGCTGTCTGATGGAGTCTACTACCTGGATTTTGTTTCCGTACAGGAACTGCTGAATGACCGCTTCTATGCAGATACGGCAGAAATGCTTCTTCTTTATACCACTCCCACAGAGATTATTCGTACGGCCATTGGAAGCGATGTATACTATCAGGGAGAGACTGAGATAAAGAAGGATTATCCACTTTCCTTTTATGAAGGGGAAACCCTGTATGTGGCAATGGATTTTGTGCAGCAGTTTACGAACTTTTCTTATGAACCCTTTACCGAGCCCAATCGTATGCAGCTTTTTACTGAATGGGGAGAGATTACGGTTGCAAAGGTAAAGAAGGATACCGCAGTTCGCTATAAAGGAGGGGTAAAGAGTGATATTCTTCGCAAGATCAGCAAAGGGGAACAGGTGACGATACTGGAAAAGATGGAGAAGTGGTCCAGAGTAAAAACCCAGGATGCTCTTATCGGTTACGTGGAAAATAAGCTGCTGACGGAAGAAGAGATGGTTATGCAGACCCCTGCTTCACATTATGAGGAGCCGGAATATACCTCTCTTACCAGAGAGAAGAAAATCAGTCTGGGCTGGCATCAGGTAATGTCGGAAGCGGCCAATGGAACATTGATGGATGTAGTCAGTAATACCAAAGGAATGAATGTTATTTCTCCTACCTGGTTTTCTCTCATTGATAATGAAGGCGGAATTCGCAGCATTGCCAGCCAGGACTATGTAAATCAGGCCCACCGGATGGGCATGGAGGTTTGGGCCCTGGTGGATAATTTTGACAACAATGTCAGTTCCTATCAGGTGCTTTCCAAAACCAGTACCAGAACCCGACTGATTGAGAATTTGATGAACGAAGTCTTGCGTTATGGGATTGATGGAATCAATGTAGATTTTGAAGACTTAAGCTATGATGCGGGAGAACCCTTTGTGCAGTTCTTACGGGAGCTGTCCATTCAGTGCAGAGCCAAGGGAATCGTACTTTCAGTAGATAATTATGTGCCCAGGGCATCTACCACCCATTACAATCGAAAAGAACAGGGGATTGTAGCAGATTATGTAATCATTATGGGTTATGATGAGCATTGGGGCAGCGGCGGAGTGGCCGGTTCGGTGGCCTCCATCGGCTTTGTAGAAGACGGCATTACCCAGACGGTTAAAGAGGTTCCTTCTCATAAGATAATTAATGCCCTGCCTTTTTATACCCGGGTATGGAAGACCAAGGAGGGAAAGGTGACCAGTGAAGCTCTGGATATGGAGACAGCACAGAACTTTATTTCCAATAACAGTGTAGAAACCTACTGGGATCAAGAAACCTGTCAGAATTATGGGGAACTTCAAAAAGGAGATACTCTTTACCAGGTATGGCTGGAGGATGCCCAATCGATCGAGACAAAATTGACGGTTATGCAAAACTATAATCTGGGCGGAGTGGCAGCCTGGAAGCTGGGATTTGAAACATCGGATATTTGGGAGATTATTTTAGCCTATACGAATTCCTAAATGATAACGATAGACAAGGCTGTGGCTCTGTTCTCTTTGGGAAATATTTTCCGGGGACAGAGCCTTACCCTTCTTTGTTGAGAAATTGCATGATGCCCAGATGAATGGCCCATGCCATTTTGCGTTGGTAGTCAGGGTCTGACAGCAGCCGTTCCTCCTTAGGATTGGAAAGAAAGCCGCATTCGACAATGACGGTAGGTGGTGAAGATTTTTTTAACAGATAATAATCACCATTGGCTTTGATCTCACGAATCTTGGTTTGGTTTGTGGATACAATGATCTGTGCCTGCAGCAGTGCGGCCAGTTGTTCACTTTCAGCAGAGCCTGTATAATAAAAGCATTGGGCTCCATGGATGTCCGGCGAGGTATAGCTGTTTTGATGAATACTGATTACCAGATCGGGATTCGCTTCATGAATAATGGAAATACGTTTCTTCATGTCGGCCAGCTTCCAGCCGCCCTCTGTCCCGGCCAGTTCCACGTCTTCCTCCCTAGTCATAATTACCTGTATATCCTGCTGCTCCAGAATGGATTTAAGCCTTCGGGCAATTTCCAGATTAATCTCCTTTTCGTGCTGTCCGGTTACCCCTACCTTTCCGGGATCACTGCCCCCATGTCCCGCATCGATAACCACAAGAGGGAGGCTATCTTTGGCAGAACGGACACTCTTGCTGTCGGTGGAAGTAATGGGAGAGACAGATAAGCACCAGATACTGATTAGAAAACACAGGGTAATCATACTAAAAGGAATAACTTGCTTTAGCTTAGGCATGAAAAAGATGCTCCTCCCGGAAGTGAATATTTTAGCTTATATGGTGCTGTCAATAAGCAGTATATGATGAGAAAAGAAAAATAATGATTTATTCAGGGACAGATACAAAAGAGGAACTTGAAGTATAGCATTCATTTGCTATAATCTATGATAGTAAGAAAGTAAAGACGTATAGGTAACAGAGAGGAGATTTGACCTTGAAGTGGACGAAAATACAGATTAAAACGATTACTGATGCAGAGGATATCATTATCAGCAGCCTTTACGATCTGGGTCTGGAGGGTGCCCAGATTGAGGACAAGGTTCCCCTGACTGCCCTGGAAAAGGAGCAGATGTTTGTAGATATTCCACCCCAGACAGAGGAAGACGATGGAATTGCCTATCTCAGCTTCTTCGTGGAAGAAGGAAGTGGGGTTAATGTGGCAGAATTGGTTGAACAAATCCGGGAAGAACTGAACAGCCTTAAAGAATTTATGGATATTGGGGAGGGAACCATTTCCCTTTCTGAAACAGAGGATCTGGATTGGATTAACAACTGGAAGAAGTATTTCCATCAGTTTATGATCGATGATATTCTTGTGGTGCCCTCCTGGGAAGAAGTGA
The DNA here is from genome assembly GCA_051879255.1 of Lachnospiraceae bacterium. Taxonomy (GTDB): domain Bacteria; phylum Bacillota; class Clostridia; order Lachnospirales; family Lachnospiraceae; genus SFDP01. The sequence continues at coordinate 3,895 of JBJELR010000005.1, forward strand.
AGGAAGAAGATGCGGGGAGGATGCTTCTTCATATTGACCCCGGTACAGCCTTTGGAACGGGAATGCATGAAACGACCCAATTATGTATTCGGCAGCTTCGAAAATTTATTACCCCCCAAACCCTCTTGCTGGATGTAGGCACCGGAAGCGGAATCCTGTCCATTCTGGCTCTCAAGTTTGGGGCAAAGCAGGCTGTAGGAACGGATCTCGATCCCTGTGCAGTGGAGGCGGTGAAAGAAAATAAAGAGGCTAATGGTATTCGCCCTGAGGCATTTACCATGATGATTGGAAACCTGATTACGGATAAGGAAATACAGGACAGGGTTGGCTATGGGTGCTATGATATTGTGGTAGCCAACATCCTGGCGGATGTCTTGGTGCCGCTTACCCCCGTAATCATAAATCAGTTGAAACCGGGGGGAATCTACATTACTTCCGGGATCATTGACGATAAAGAGGAAACGGTGGCAGAGGCCATAAAATTGGCAGGAATGGAAATTGTGGAGATAACAAGGCAGGGAGAGTGGGTCAGTATAACAGCAAGAAAGTAACCCACTGTTGAATGTTGAATGAATGGTTTCAGAAAGGAAAATCATGCACCAGTTTTTTGTAGAGCCGTTTCAAATACAAGGAAAGCAAATTTACATTACCGGAAAAGATGTTAAGCATATTCGAAATGTGTTGAGAATGCAGCCGGGAGAAGAAATCTCGGTCAGCAATGGTGTGGATGGCAGAGAATACCGCTGTGGCATTGAGTGTATCGAGGAGGACAGGATTATCTGCGGCCTCCGCTTCATTAAGGAAGAAGGAGTAGAGCTTCCTGCCAAGGTATATCTTTTTCAGGGACTTCCCAAAGCAGACAAGATGGAGCTGATTATCCAGAAGGCGGTGGAGTTAGGCGTTTATGAGATTATCCCTGTAGCAACTAAACGTTGTGTAGTAAAGCTGGAAGAAAAAAAGGTGGCTCAGAAAACGGCCAGATGGCAGGGAATCAGCGAGGCGGCAGCCAAGCAAAGCAGGAGGTCAATTATTCCCAGAGTAGGTAAGCCGGTGTCCTTCAATGAGGCGGTTTCCCGTTGTCGGGATATGGAGGTTAAGTTTATTCCTTACGAACTGGCCAAAGGAATGAAAGCCACAAAAGAGCTTATTTCTTCGTTGAAGCCGGGGGCAGAGATTGCCGTATTTATTGGACCGGAGGGAGGATTTTCAGAACAGGAGATTGAACTGGCCAAAGAAGGAGGGATACTTCCCATTACTTTGGGAAAAAGGATATTGAGAACGGAAACAGCCGGACTTACGGTTTTAGCCTGGATAATGTACCAACTGGAAGACTAAACATATAATAAAGGAAGACAAAAACGGAAGGCGAGGAATTATGGAAGCTTATCTGGACAACTCAGCCACTACCAAGTGCTTTGAAAGTGTGGCAGGACTGATGACGAAGGTGATGTGCGAGGAT
>JBJELR010000006.1:0-5347 GCA_051879255.1 Lachnospiraceae bacterium
CGTTTATACCATGCATCAGCTTACGGCCTATGCAATGGAGATATGAATGTATGCATTGGCTCTGTTTCTGGTAACTTGGTCCTTCTTTTTTGCCTACGACATCTATGTCACAAGAAAAAACCAGGCCTTTATCGGGCTGTTTCTTTGTGGAATTCTGGTGGCTTACACCCACTATTTTTCCTGCCTGGGAATCGGATTTTTATATCTTTTGCTGGGGCTTATAATCAGAAAGGATAAAGTAGCGGTAAAAAAATGGCTGCTTTGTATAGGTGCCTCTGTTCTCGCCTATTTGCCCTGGCTGGGAACATTGCTTCGGCAGTTTTTGCAGGTGAAAGGCAGCTATTGGATTCCACCCCTTACCTGGAAGTCCTTTGGAGGCTGTGTAAAATATATTTTTCTGCCCTCAGGCGGTTATCCCAAGATAAATTATCTTCTGGCAGCATTACTGTTTCTTGCCCTTCTGGGAATGGGCGCAGTTTTCTTGAAAGAAGGGATAAAGACAGGGAACCTGCTTAACAGGGAAGGAGCAGCACTTTGGCTGAGCTGGGGGATGCTTGGCGGGGTAATCCTGGTGGGAGTAGGTGTCTCTATTTTGATTTCTCCTGTATTCGTTTATCGCTACATGATTCCTTTTTTGGGCAGCTTCTGGTTTGCTTTTGCCCTGTTTCTGGATGGAGGTGATAAAAGGCTATGCCGGATCTTGGTATGTATGCTGGCGCTGACGATGGGGGTTATGAATGTGAAAGGGGTATTCTGGGAGGAGAAGAATAAAACAGAGCAGATGAAAACCACGATTCAGGGTTTGGCCAAGGTGGAAAAGGAGGATATACTGATTTTTAACTTTGACCATGTTCAGGCTGTAGTGGAGTATTATAAGGATAATGAGAGCTACCTTCTCTATGGGGAGCCGGAACCGTTGATGAAAGAGCTTTATGGTAATTTAGGGATGTTGGAAGAAACAGACCAAATAGAAGAATTGCTTAACAAACAGACAAAGGGAAGGGTCTGGTTTTTGGGCAGCTTTAACGCCCGGGAGGAAATTGTAGAGCAGTGGAAGGATATGGGACTGACGGTTACTCAGGAGGGCAGCTATTTGCTGGAGAGATACTGGTTCAACCTTTACCGGATAGAGAAAGGCCTCTGACAGAAGCACAAAGCATATTGAACCGGGCTTGAAGCCCCATGAATATTAAGGAAAGAAAATAAGGATGGAAACAGAAAAAAAGAAAGATACTATAGGCAACAAAATCAGAAAAAAATCAGACTCATGGGTGAAAAAAGCCACAGCTTGGGTTAAAGCCAATAAGGGCTTTGTCTGTTTGCTTTTTTTGATGTCAATTTACTATGGCTGGAGGATGTTTGCCCTTGATCCCTGGTATGACGAGCTGTATACCTACTATTCTTTTATCAGCAAGGGCCCCATTTATTCGGCCATTCACTGGCCGGTACCCAATAACCATGTATTTTACTCAGTCCTGTCAGGCTTTTTTATGGTATTTGGAAATCCTTATATCGCCCTCAGGGGAATCTCCTGGCTGTTTTGTGTGGGAAATCTGATTTTGCTGTATTATCTTGCCGGGCGTTTTTTCGCAAAAAATCTTTCTCTGGGCTGTGTGGCTATTTACAGCTCCTTCTATCTGGTCAATTACCTCTCCATCCAGGGGAGGGGATATACTCTGTCCACAGGTCTTTACCTGCTGGCCTTAATTATGTTGTATCACATCTGCATGGAGGAAAGAGGAAAAGCCAGATACTATTGTGTTTTTTCTCTGTCCCTGACGGGAGGACTTTACACCATTCCCAGCAACGTCTACTGGGTGCTTCCCCTGTGTCTGGGAGGGGGACTGTATCTTCTTTTTCGCAGGGAAATAAAGACGCTCCTTAAGCTGATTACAGCAAGTATTCTTGCCGCAATCAATACCTTTTTCCTATACAGCACGATTTGGCTGGCCATTGGAGCTAATCTGCTTGCAAAAACTGCTGACAGCGGGTATTTCGGGCTTCACCAGCTTACTATTATCGCTAAAGCACCGTTTGCCGCATTAAAAAGAGGAATGGAGTATATGCTGGCCTCGCCCTATGTACAAAGCATAAACCGGGGAAAGGTAGTTTCAGAGTTTTTTTCCTGGATAAAGGGATTGATGAATCTGTTTTTCTCCTCTATGGGCGGTTTTTTGCTGGTGCTGCTGATGCTCACTGCATTACTTTGCTTTGTGGGAATCATCAGGGGAATGAGGAGAAAAGAGAAGGAGAAGCTCTTTCTTTCCTCTTATTTTCTCAGCCTCTTATGGGGGCTTCCTCTTATATTAATCGTGCAGTCGGTTCAGCCCTATTATCGGGTATTTACCTTTCTTGGAGTTCCTCTGTCTCTGCTGCTTATGACCTATTTGGCAGAAATAAAAAAGAAAGGATGGGAAAAAGGTATTCTGGCAGTCTGCCTGCTGTGGGCTTGTATACAGTTAAGCTCCCCTTATTATAATGGACCTTATGGAAGCAGAGAAATCAGGATTAGGGAGATTTGGGAGAAAGCAGGAGTCGAGGAGATGGAAAGTATCTGCTTTATGGATGATTACCAGCGATATGTCCTGCAGTTTTATTGGAATCTGCGCCCTGTGGAAGTGGAGCTGGACAAGGCACAGTATATCCTATTGCCCAAGGAGATAACAGGGGAGGACTATGAAGCCAATGAATGGCCTGTACTGTATAATCATGAAGGGGTAGACTGGGAATACCTGTCCACCTGCCAGGTAATAGAAGAAACAGAGGAGTACATCCTTTACCGTAAGGATTAGGAGCTGATTTGGGGATAGGAATAACCAGGTGAAGCCTTTCTTCGATTCAATAAAAGAAAATTAGGAAAAACCCTTGCGGACAAAGGAGTTTTATGGTAGGATAACAAACTGTGATATATTAATTCCTTGCTCCGATTTACGGGGCCAGAGACCAAAAGGAGGTAACAAGCATGAACAAATATGAATTAGCAGTTGTTGTGAGTGCGAAAATCGAAGACGATGAAAGAACCGCTACCATTGACAAGGTAAAGGCGACAATCGAAAGATTCGGCGGCCAGATTACCAATGTTGATGATTGGGGAAAGAGGAGATTGGCTTACGAAGTTCAGAAAATGAAAGAAGCTTTTTACTACTTCATCCAGTTCGATGCTGAAAGCACTGTTCCTGCTGAGATTGAGAGTCGTGTTCGTATTATGGACAATGTCATCAGATACTTATGCGTTAAGCAGGAAGCGTAAGAGGCGTACCTTCCGGTATGCCGGAAAGGGAGAATAAGATGAATAAAGTAATTCTTATGGGACGATTAACGAGAGATCCTGAGGTAAGATATTCTCAGAACAGTGAAAGTCCCATGGCCGTTGCCAGATTTTCACTGGCAGTCGATAGAAGAGGAAACCGCAACAGCCAGGAGGGCCAGACCGCAGATTTCATTAACTGTGTAGCCTTTGGCCGACTGGGAGAATTTGCTGAGAAGTATCTCTACAAGGGAACCAAGGTTGCCTTAAGCGGACGTATCCAGACCGGTAGCTATACCAACAGAGACGGAGTAAAGGTGTATACGACGGATATTGTTGCGGAAGACATTGAGTTTGCAGAGAGCAAGAATGCTTCTGCAGGAGGCGGAGAGTTTTCAGGATTTGGTGCAGGCAGCCGTCCGGAACCGGTATCCGCAGGTGATGGCTTCATGAATATTCCTGATGGGATTGACGAGGAGCTGCCCTTTAACTAACAAGTAGGAAGCCGGAGAATTTTCGGTGATTTTGAGATAGGAGGCATTTACTATGGCTTTTAATAAAACAGACAAAGCTGATTCTCCCATGAAGAGAAGAGGCGGTATTCGTAGAAGAAAAAAAGTTTGTGTTTTCTGTGGAAAAGATAATGTTATCGATTACAAGGATACCAACAAGCTGAAAAGATATGTATCCGAAAGAGGTAAAATTCTTCCCAGAAGAATCACAGGCAACTGTGCAAAGCATCAGAGAGCACTTACTGTAGCAATTAAACGTGCTCGTCACGTGGCACTGATGCCTTATACTTGTGACTAAGTTTGAAGAACGATAAAGAGAATCAGAAGTATTTCTTTTTATCATTGAAGTATTTTGTATCTAAAAGTAACCCTCCAAAACTCTATAAAAGAGAAAAGGGAGGGTTGTTTTTTCTTTTTCTGCTTTACGATTTATACTATCGGCTCCATATTCTTACATATTTTGTAACTATTCATAATCCCATCCGCAAAATCGCTGTTACACAGCTTTCCTTTTGCTCATGTGATGACTTCGCCATATCTATAGAAAGAAATTATAAATCATCGATTAAGGCACTGCTCTTGGCATAGGCAGTGCTTCTTGCCTCAAAGAAATCGGTTTTGATGGCATTAGCGTTGGAATATTGGGAAACCCAGGCCATATTGGCAGGCTCCGTATGGTATCCCTCATAAATGGGTTCAAGGCCGATATTTCGACACCTTAAATTACCCAGATAACGGATATAATCCGTAATCATGTCGGTATTTAATCCCTGAATATCATTACCGATTACATAGTGTCCCCAGCGGATTTCCTGCTCACAGCCCTCCTTAATCATTTCTCGGTAGATATCCAATTTGTCAGGTGTAAATAATTCCGGATGCTCTTTTTTTAACTCCAGGAGGATATTAGAAAACAGCCACAGGTGAGTATTTTCATCCCGGTTAATATAGCGGATTTCCTGGACTGAGCCGGGCATCCGGTTATTTCTGGCCAGGTTATAGAAAAACATGAAACCACTGTAGAAGTACACCCCTTCAAGAATATAATTGGCGATGATGGTTCTTACCAGCATCTCTATATTTTTATTTTCCTGAAAATCATTGTAAAGATTACCAATAAATTCATTACGGGCAAGCAGGTATTCATCGTCCTTCCACTGATAGAGCACATCGTTTCTTTCCTGAGGCTCACAGATGGTATCCAGCATATAGCTGTAGCTCTGGCTGTGAACAGCCTCCTGAAAGGTCTGGATAGAGAGACACAGGTTCACTTCATTGGCCGTAATATACTGGCTGATATTAGGCAGGTTGGCAGTCTGGATACTGTCAAGGAAAATCAGGAAGGAGAGAATTTTGTCATAGGCCCTTTTTTCTGCTTCAGGGAGCAGACGGTAGTCCTTTACATCCATTCCTAAATTGATTTCCTCAGGAATCCAGAAATTATTCATGGCCTGACGATACCAGTCGCTGACCCATTTGTATTTCATATTGTTAAAATCGTTTAAATTAGTGGTGTTTCCTCCCACCATCCTGCGTTCTCTTACATCCGTATCCCCCTTAGGATTAAAGAGGGGCTTTTTTGTTAACT
>JBJELR010000007.1:0-5312 GCA_051879255.1 Lachnospiraceae bacterium
TGTATATTTTGACTTGTTCTCCGGAGCAATTCAGACCTATGTATTCTGCATGCTGACCATGACTTATATTTCAGATGCCATGACAACAGAATAAAGAAAAGAACAAAAAAGAAAAATCAGGAGGAAAACAAAATGGAATTTAATGAAAACTTTATCTTAGGATGCTCAGCAATCGGTGCAGGTTTAGCGGTTATTGCCGGTATTGGACCCGGTGTAGGTCAGGGTATTGCCGCAGGTCATGCAGCCGCAGCCGTAGGACGTAATCCGGGTGCAAAATCTGATGTTACTTCCACCATGCTTCTTGGTCAGGCCGTTGCCGAAACAACCGGTTTATATGGTCTGTTAATTGCCATGCTTCTGTTATTCGTAAAACCCTTATTACCATAAGTCTTCTTAAGGTAATGAAAAACGAAAGGAGGCAGCAATTTGAATACATTACTAAGTACCGCCTGTGTACTTGCAGCTGCGGAAATGACTCCCAGATTATTTGACCTGGACTTCCAGCTGTTGGCAGACTCTGTGCTTACCATTATTGCTGTATTTGCCCTGTTTTTAATCATGTCCTATTTTTTGTTTGACCCGGCAAGGGAATTCTTACAAAAAAGGCAGGAGAAGATTAAGACAGAGCTGGATGATGCCAAAGCCAATCAGGAGAAAGCCAATGAACTTCGCAGGGAGTATGAGACAAAGCTGAAAAACATCAATAGAGAAGCAGAAGAAATCTTAAGCGAAGCCAGGAAAAAGGCACTTGCCAATGAGAACCGGATTATCACTGAGGCCAGGGAAGAGGCAGCAGGAATTCTGGCGAGGGCAAGAAAAGAAATCGATCTGGAGAAGCAGAAAATGGCAGACGAGGTGAAAAAAGAAATCGTTTTTGTAGCCACATTAATGGCAGGAAAGGTGTTGGCATCTTCCATGGATGCAGCCATTCAGGACCGCCTTATTGATGAAACATTGAAAGAAATAGGTGACAGTACATGGCAAAGCTAATATCAAAAACATATGGTGAAGCTTTGTTTGAACTGTCTGTAGAAGAAGCTAATGCAGACAGGATGCTGGATGAAGTCACCTGCATCAGACAGGTACTGTGTGACAATTCGGATTATCTCAGGTTTTTAAATAATCCAAGAATTCCCGCAGAGGATAAGGTCAAGACAACAGAAGAAATTTTTACCGGAAGAATCAGTAAGGAGCTAATCGGCTTTTTTAAAGTGATTATTCTCAAAGGCAGATGTGATGCTCTTTTTGAAATCCTGGATTATTTCATTGACCGAATGAAAGAGTACAAGGGAATCGGAGTTGCTTATGTGACTATACCCCAGGCACTTAATGAGGCAAAGAAAGAGAAAATCCGGAAAAAATTACTGAGTACCACTTCTTTTAAGGAAATGGAAATGCATTATGACATCAACCCGGATTTGCTGGGGGGGATGCAGATACGAATTAAAGACCGAGTGGTAGACAGCAGTATTCAGACAAAACTGAACCAGTTACAGAAGGAGTTGTTGAGCCTGCAGGTTTAATGATCCAGTCAGGTAACGCGAAGGAAAGAAAAAGAAAGGTGCGTAAGATCCATGAATTTAAGACCAGAAGAAATCAGTTCAGTCATTAAGGATCAGATTAAGAGATATGCCGCAGATATGGAAGTATCCGATGTGGGCACCGTTATTCAGGTGGCCGATGGTATAGCTCGTGTGCACGGCTTGGAAAATGCAATGCAGGGAGAATTATTGGAATTTCCCGGCGAGATATATGGAATGGTATTGAACCTGGAAGAAGATAACGTTGGTGCGGTTTTACTGGGAAACCACAAAAACGTTAATGAAGGAGATATCGTAAAGACTACAGGACGAGTAGTTGAGGTTCCTGTAGGTGATGCATTGTCCGGACGTGTAGTAAATTCCTTAGGACAGCCAATTGATGGAAAAGGACCCATTGCAACCGATAAATATCGTCAGATTGAGAGAGTTGCTTCCGGTGTAATTACCAGAAAATCCGTAGATACACCTCTACAAACCGGTATCAAAGCAATTGATTCCATGGTGCCTATTGGCAGGGGACAAAGAGAGCTGATTATCGGTGACAGGCAAACCGGTAAAACGGCTATTGCCATTGATACAATTATTAACCAGAAGGGACAAGGAGTAAAATGTATTTATGTGGCCATTGGCCAGAAGGCATCTACCGTTGCTAACATCGTTAAGACGCTAGAAGAAGCCGGTGCCATGGCTTATACCACAGTAGTGGTTTCTACCGCCAGTGAACTGGCGCCACTGCAGTACATTGCCCCCTATTCCGGCTGTGCCATTGGTGAAGAATGGATGGAACGGGGAGAGGATGTGTTGGTGGTTTATGATGATTTGACCAAGCATGCAGCCGCTTACCGTACCCTGTCTCTGTTGCTGAAAAGACCTCCGGGACGAGAAGCTTATCCTGGTGACGTATTCTATTTACATTCCAGATTGCTGGAAAGAGCAGCCAGAATGAATGAACAATATGGAGGCGGTTCTCTTACCGCATTGCCAATTATTGAAACCCAGGCAGGTGATGTATCTGCCTATATTCCGACCAATGTCATTTCCATCACCGACGGTCAGATTTATCTGGAAACAGAAATGTTCAACTCCGGTTTCCGTCCGGCAGTGAATGCAGGTCTTTCCGTATCCCGAGTTGGTGGTGCGGCACAGATTAAGGCGATGAAGAAGATTGCAGCTCCTATTCGTGTGGAGCTGGCACAGTATCGTGAGCTGGCAGCCTTTGCACAGTTCGGCTCCGAATTAGATGCAGATACCAAGGAGAAGCTGGCACAGGGTGAACGAATTAAGGAAATTTTAAAACAGCCTCAGTACAAGCCTATGCCGGTACAGTATCAGGTAATCATTATTTACGTGGCCACCAATAAGTATCTTTTAGATGTGGCAGTTGAAGATATTACCCGTTTTGAAAAAGAATTTTTTGAATTTTTGGATACCAAATATCCGGAGATTCCTCGTTCTATCGCAGAAGAAAAGGTTATTTCTGATGAGATGGAAGGTACTTTAAAGAAGGCGATTGAAGAATTTAAGAAACAGTTTAATTAGGAAAAGGTGATAGATTATGGCTTCCATGAGAGACATAAAAAGGCGTAAGGGTAGTATACAAAGTACCCAGCAAATCACGAAGGCAATGAAACTGGTTTCCACCGTTAAACTGCAAAGAGCCAAGCAGAGGGCAGAACAGTCCCAGGCCTATTTTACGGGAATGTATCAAACCGTACAGAAAATGCTTGCCAAGTCCGGGAATATTAATCATCCTTACTTACGGTCAACGGAATCGGACAGAAAGCTGGTCATTATGATTACCTCCAACCGGGGACTGGCAGGAGGCTATAATTCTAACGTGGTAAAGCTGATTACCCAGGGAGATTTTGAAAAAGAAAAAGTGTTAGTCACCACCGTTGGTAAAAAGGGTAAGGATGCCATGGTTAGAATGAAGTATGAGTTGGCGGGAGATTATTCAGACGTTATTGAAGAACCCACCTATCAGGATGCTATGGAGATTGCTAAAGAGGCATTGGACATCTATGCCAGGGGAGAAGTAGGAGAAATTTATCTGGCTTATACCCATTTTAAGAATACGGTTGTTCATGAGCCTGTTTTGATGAAGCTTCTTCCGGTAGAAGCGGCTGGCGATGCTAAAGTTCAGGAGGATAATATCCCCATGAACTTTGAACCAAGAGAGGAGGAAGCATTGACATTGCTTATCCCTAAATATATCACCAGTTTGATTTATGGAGGAATGGTAGAAGCAGTGGCCAGTGAAAACGGTGCAAGAATGCAGGCTATGGATTCAGCAACCAGTAATGCGGAAGAAATGATCAGTGATTTGACCCTGCTGTATAACCGAGCACGTCAGGGCTCCATTACACAGGAATTAACAGAAATTATTGCCGGAGCACAGGCGATTTCGTAAATCGTCCGGGATTAGTTGTCTGCCGTAAATCTGCAGACACAGCCAGATCTAATGGCAGAAGGAAAACGAAAAAGAAAGGAAACAGTGATGGCAGGAACAAACATAGGAAAAATCACACAGATTATCGGTGCTGTTTTAGACGTAAAGTTCCAGGAAGGAAGCTTGCCGGAAATTAACGAAGCAATCAGAATCACCAGAAAAAATGGTGAAAAACTGGTTGTAGAAGTAGCACAGCATTTGGGTGATGATATTGTCAGATGTATTGCTATGGGTCCTACGGACGGATTGGTCAGAGGAATGGATGCAGAGGCTACAGGAGCACCAATTTCCGTTCCCGTAGGAGAAAACACCTTAGGCCGTATTTTTAACGTATTGGGTGAACCCATTGACAATAAGCCGGCACCGGAGGCGGTGTCTTATGACCCCATTCACAGGGCAGCACCGGAATTTTCCGAGCAGGCAACGGAATCAGAACTGCTGGAAACCGGTATTAAGGTAGTAGATCTGCTCTGCCCTTATCAGAAGGGTGGTAAAATCGGTCTCTTTGGCGGTGCCGGTGTAGGAAAGACGGTTTTGATTCAGGAATTGATTCGTAATATTGCAACAGAACATGGTGGATATTCAGTATTTACCGGTGTTGGGGAGCGTACCCGTGAAGGAAATGACCTGTACCATGAAATGACGGATACAGGAGTTATTGATAAGACTACTATGGTGTTTGGTCAGATGAATGAGCCCCCCGGAGCCAGAATGAGAGTTGGTCTGACGGGACTTACCATGGCAGAGTATTTCCGCGATAAGGGTGGAAAGGACGTGCTGCTCTTTATCGATAATATCTTCCGTTTTACCCAGGCAGGTTCTGAGGTATCAGCACTTTTGGGGCGTATGCCCTCTGCAGTAGGCTATCAGCCTACTTTACAGACAGAAATGGGTGCCCTTCAGGAGCGTATTACTTCTACGAAGAATGGATCCATTACCTCTGTTCAGGCAGTATATGTGCCTGCAGATGACTTAACAGACCCGGCTCCGGCAACTACCTTTGCTCATTTGGATGCGACCACCGTTTTATCCCGTTCGATAGTGGAGTTGGGTATTTATCCGGCAGTAGATCCTTTGGAATCTACCTCCCGTATTTTGGATCCAAGAATACTGGGTGAGGAGCATTACAATGTGGCTCGCGGTGTACAGGAGATTCTTCAGAAATATAAGGAGCTGCAGGATATCATTGCCATTCTTGGTATGGATGAACTTTCAGAAGAAGATAAGCTGGTAGTGTCCCGGGCAAGAAAGGTACAGAGATTCCTGTCTCAGCCCTTCTTCGTTGCAGGACAGTTTACCGGTCTGGAAGGAAAATATGTACC
>JBJELR010000008.1:0-5226 GCA_051879255.1 Lachnospiraceae bacterium
TTCATCAGACATATACTGGAAGTTAATCATCCAGTTATAGAGAATGTTCTCCTCCCCCTCAGGAATCAGAAGATGAGCCTTAACCATAAATTCAGGATCCAAACCAACGAAGCATTCTGCATGGTACATGGTTTTCCAGCGTGTCTCGTAAATGGCATCCATAACCACCTTATCAAGCTTAGCTTCATCCACTCCGGGCTCACCCTTGATTCGACGAGCTGCTGCATAACGTCCGGTAACCGCACCATCATTGAACAGCAACACTTTGGCATCCTTCTCCAGACCAAAGGTCTCACCATCTTTTATCGGCATATCGGTAACAATCGTACCGGGTGAATTCTTCGCTAATTCGTAAGCTTCCTTTAAAGTATTCACTTTCACTACATTATTTCCGTAAAAAGCAGCTTCGATAATTGAACGGGTTCTGGAAAAACCTACTTTACCTGCTCCAATTTCGGAAATGGGATAATATGCTTTTGTCGACATGTTTCTTCCTCCTTATTTATTCTATTAAAAAATATTATGGCAGATAATCCCATAAAAGTCAACGTATTCCCTCCCTGGTTTAGTAGTTTTAATGTTTTCGTTCAACCCTCTAATCTGCCTGTAGCGGAATCTCCCGGGTTACCTCCTGCAGCCATTTCCTTTCCTCCTCATCCATCAAAGGGGCAATTTTCTCATATACCTGACGATGATACTGATTCAAATTAAAAATATCCTTCTTTTCCATCATTTTAGGATCAATAAGCTGCAAATCGATAGGGGCATAGGTCAGTCCCTCAAATTCCATAAACTGCCCATCCTCATTTTTGATTCCCTTTTTTACCACCATAATATTCTCTATTCGTATTCCATGGCTTCCGGCCTTGTACACTCCCGGCTCATTAGACAATACCATTCCTTCCTCCAGAACGGCCTCCTCCATTCCTTCTGTAAATCGCCAACGAATGTTCTGCGGTCCCTCATGCACATTCAGAATATAGCCAATACCATGTCCCGTTCCGCATTTATAGTCGATTCCCATGTCCCATAAAAGGCCTCTTGCCAAAATATCCAGATTTCGTCCCGTACAGCCATAGAGAAATCTTCCATTTAAAAGGCGCAGCATTCCTACCACTACCGCCGTATAGTGCTTCTTCATTTCCTCGGTTACCGCCCCCAGACAATAGGTTCTGGTAACGTCTGTAGTGCCGCCCATATACTGACCGCCTGAGTCAATTAACAGCATTCCTTTAGCCTCAATCTGCTTATGTCTCTCCTTTGTTGCCTGATAATGCATCATTGCCGCATTTTCCCCATAAGCACAAATGGTAGAAAAGGATAAGTCCAAAAAACCCTCTGTTTCCCTTCTCAGTTGATCAATATATTGGGCCGCGGAAAGCTCCGTCATGGAAATCTTTCCCACATTTTCCTTCAGCCAACGCATAAAACGGCAGACCACCAGAGAGTCCTTCAGGTATACCTGTCTCATTTGCTCTAATTCTACATGGTTTTTGATGGCCTTTGGCTCCTGGGTAGGATTAGAATGAAAAACCACCTGTGCCTTTTCTTTCACCAACTGATAAATCGCATAATTACTGTTGGCTTTGTCCAGAAGAATCTTCCCCTCCCATTCCATCTGCATCAGTTGGTTTTTAAAGTCATCATAATCCCTTATGGTTACGGGCCCGGTTGCAAACCATTCTTCCACTTCCTTTGTCAGAGCCGCCTTTTGCAAAAACAGGAAACATTCTTTTGCGGTAATAATGCTGTAGGATAAAGCTACCGGATTGCACTCCACATCCTTTCCCCTAAGATTGAACAGCCACATAATATCATCCAACTTACTTAACACCAGATTGGCACAGCCCTGCTCCTGCAGCTTTTTTCTTACGATTTCCAGCTTTTCCTCCTTGCTCATCCCGGAAATGTTCTTTGGTAAGAGAAAAACCTTTTCAGCCTTTCTGGGAGGACGATCTACCCATAATTCCCCTACACAGTCGATACCATAAAGGATTTTCCCCTTCTTTTTCTCCACTATCTTTTCCAGCTTTTGTCCGGTTTGAATGGAAATACACCTTCCGTCAAAGGCCAGTGTCTGCTCCTGCTCCATGTTCTGCTCCAGATATTCTGCCGTAGTGGGAACACCTTCTTCTCCCATACGAAACAGGGAAATCCCACTTCCTTCAAGCTCCTTTTCGGCCTGAATAAAATATCTTCCATCAGTCCACAAACCGGCAAAATCAGCCCCAATCAACAGATCTCCATTGGAGCCGGTAAAGCCTGACATAAACTCTCTTGTTTTAAAATAATCATCCACATACTCCGAATTATGGTAGTCAGAAGTAGTGATAAAATAGTAGTCAATCTGATTTTCCTCCATTAGTTTTCGTAATTCAGTAATTCTTTCTCTGCTTTCCACTTTTCTTTTTCCTTTCTTTCCTGATATTTTTCTATCATAACCCATTTTTTAAATTTTTGTAAACTGTTTTAATTACCTTGTCAAGAAGTTAACTATCATGATACACTGTAGCATATTGGATTTTTCTGTACAAAAGAAAACTGCCGATATATTGTAGTATTTTACACTGTAACGGTACAATAAATCAAATCTTAATAGAGAAAGGTGGCAATTATGATGACGAATTCCAATATCTATTCTGAAGTTACCCCTGATATTGTACAATTAGCAAAATTAAGTGAAAGGGCCGGTATCATCGACTCTGAGCTATTTACCAGATATGAGGTAAAGCGCGGTTTACGCGATTTAAACGGTAAGGGTGTATTAGCGGGTCTTACCAATATTTCCGATGTTCGTGCCTCCAAGGTCGTGGATGGTGAAACCATTCCCATCCATGGCAAGCTATTTTACCGAGGCTACAATGTGGAAGATCTGGTTAAAGGCTTTTCCTCTGAAAACCGCTTTGGTTTTGAGGAAGTAACCTATCTTCTTTTATTTGATCAGCTTCCCAACAAAAAACAGTTGGAGGAATTTGAGGAATTGCTCTATTTCTACCGCAGCCTTCCTACCAGCTTCGTGCGGGATGTGATTATGAAGGCTCCCAGCAGAGATATGATGAATACGCTGGCCAGAAGTGTATTGACCCTGTATTCCTACGATGACCGGGCCGATGATACTTCCCTTCCCAATGTACTTAGGCAGTCTCTCCAGTTAATCAGCCTTTTCCCCTTACTTTCCATTTACGGCTATCAGGCTTATCGCTACTACCATGACGGCGGCAGTCTGCATATTCATCAGCCGGTCTGGGGTCTGTCTACTGCAGAAAATATTTTACATATTCTGCGTCCCGACAGCAAATATACTCCTCTGGAGGCCCGTATTCTGGATATTGCTCTGGTTTTACACATGGAACATGGTGGAGGAAACAATTCCTCCTTTACTACTCATGTTGTTTCTTCTTCCCTTACGGATACCTACTCTGTTATTGCTGCAGCCATCGGCTCCCTTAAAGGCCCCCGCCATGGCGGTGCCAACATCAAGGTAGTACAGATGTTTGAGGATATGAAAAGGGAGGTTTCCAATTGGGAGGACGAGGAGGAGGTTTCTTCCTATCTGGCCAGACTGCTCCATAAAGAGGCCTTTGATAAGGCCGGTTTGATTTACGGTGTAGGCCATGCGGTTTATTCCAAATCCGACCCTCGTGCCGTTATCTTTAAGAAATTTGTCCGGGATTTATCTAAGGAAAAGGGACTGGAAAAAGAATTTGCCCTATATTCCTTAGTAGAAAGACTGGCTCCTCAGGTGATTGCAAAGGAAAGACAGATTTATAAGGGAGTAAGCATCAATGTGGACTTCTACTCCGGTTTTGTTTACCATATGCTGGAACTGCCTATGGAACTGTACACTCCTATTTTTGCCATGGCCCGTATCTCAGGCTGGAGTGCTCATCGCATGGAAGAATTAGCCAACAATGGTAAGATTATTCGTCCTGCTTACAAAAGCATCTGTGAGGATCGGGATTATCTGGATATGAATAAACGTTAATGCTTAGGTGAAGTTTGTACAAATCGGTATATGCAAAAAGGGCTGTTTAAACAGCCCTTAAATAATTTTTCTGTGCTTTGCGGATTACAACCATAAAAATAATCAGCCACACCATGAAAGCAATACTGATTCCTGTATAGAGGATGGAATATTGGGGAAACTGACTCTCCACCAGTCCGCTTATTCCATTTCCACAGGCCAGGATGCCTAACAGAATACTTTTTCCGGATATATAATTGATAAAGCCTTCTATATCCGCATCTGAGGAAATTACCGTTCCCTTGGTCAAAAATACCCCCTCCGGGACTCTCTTTTCTTTTTTCATAATAAAGGTCTGGTAAAGAATAAACAAGCCACAGACCAAAATAATTCCGTCCACTATATTCATGATGCTAATCTCCATTCTGATGTGTTTACGCCAAGGAACGCAAGCCAAATTTCAGATTCGGCTCTGCGATCAAAGGATTTGTGCCGCCGTTATTCGTCTTTTGTCCGTCAGATTCCCAGAAAATCCTTAACCCGCTGAGTCATTTCTTCTTTTTTACAGACATGATCATGTAGGATTGGCGCTGTCCTGATTTCTTCAATTGCTTTTGGTATCTTCACATTAGCCACCTTAGCCAGTACATCAATCTGCTCAAAATCAGACAGCTTATCGTAGGCCGGATCGATAGCCTTCAACACGCTTCTTGCAAATTTAAAGGGACTTGCAGTGGAAGCAATTACGGTTTTTGTCTGATCCTTTGTCTGTGACACATACTGATCATATACCGCAGCAGCTACTGCCGTATGGGTATCCAGAACATAGCCTGTATTTTCATACAGAGCCTTGATTTTGGCTGCCATTTCAGCTTCAGAGGCATAGCCCCCCACAAAATCCTGAAGCTGTTTTCTCATCCCTTCTGTCACTGAATATTTTCCCTTGCCTGACAGGCTTTCCATCAGTTCCTTATTCTTCCCTGCATCTTCCCCGCTTATCCGATAAATCAAACGTTCCAGATTACTGGAAATCAGAATATCCATAGAGGGTGAGGCGGTAAGAATAAATTCACGATTTTTGTCATAGCAGCCGGTTTCAAAAAAATCATATAAAACCTTATTGTCATTGGAAGCACAAATTAATTTACCTATAGGAACTCCCATATTCTTAGCATAATAGGCAGCCAGAATATTTCCGAAATTCCCCGTAGGCACTACCACATTCATGGCTTCTGTCTCCTCAAGCTTTCCCTCTCTGAGCA
>JBJELR010000009.1:0-5218 GCA_051879255.1 Lachnospiraceae bacterium
CTACCATGGCAATGGTTACTGCCCGGGTGGATTTGTGCATATCCTCAATCATTTTTTTCCAATCAGACAAATCCGGCTGGGGACAAGGAATATGCAGACAGGAGCAGACCGCCTGGGCCAGCTTTTCTTCCTCCATCATCAAGGGAACCTCATATAGGGAGGGAGCATCCAGATTCTGAAGAACATTCTCTTTTTTTACGTTACAGAAAAGAGCAATCTTTTCCTTCATCTTTTCCTCAATAGGATAATCCGAGCGACAGACCAGAATATCCGGCCAGATTCCCATACTCTGAAGCTGCTTTACGCTCATCTGGGTTGGTTTGGTCTTCATTTCTCCGGAGGCCTTCAGGTAAGGAATCAGAGTGACCTGGATGAGAATGGCATTTTCCCTTCCCTTCTCTGCCTGAAACTGACGGATGGCTTCTAAAAAGGGCTGACTTTCAATATCTCCTACGGTTCCTCCAACCTCAATAATAGAAATGGTTTCTTCCCCTTCTGATTTAGGTTGATAGAACCGTTCCTTGATTTCATTGGTAATATGGGGGATTACCTGTACCGTTCCTCCGCCATAATCTCCATGCCTTTCTTTATTTAATACGGACCAATAAATTTTTCCGGTGGTCACGTTAGAATTCCTATCCAGACTCTCGTCAATGAAACGCTCATAGTGACCTAAATCCAAATCTGTTTCCGTTCCGTCATCGGTAACGAAAACCTCTCCATGCTGAATCGGATTCATGGTTCCCGGGTCTACATTAATGTAGGGATCGAATTTCTGCATGGTAACATGATACCCTCTGGCTTTTAAGAGCCTTCCTAAAGATGCCGCGGTAATTCCTTTTCCCAGACCGGAAACCACACCTCCGGTTACAAATACATACTTAACCATACTTCTCTCCATTCCTCTGCTTGCTTGCTAAACGCTGCTGCATTACCTTAGAACCTGTGGTAATGACTACATAAAAAAGGTGTCAAAGAGCCCCACTTATGTGAGTTCTTCGACACCTTTGTCGTATACGTATTATCCTGTTTTATACGGACTGTTGACCGTCCGCTGTTTATCTTTGCATTATTGTATACGATTTCTTTTGCCTTGTAAAGTAGTTTTTGTTTTTTTTAAAAAAGGGCTTGACAAATCTGAATTTAAGCGTATACTACGAACCATAAAGCAAAGGTGCTTTGGACTTTTCGTCCGAGGCACCTTTTTTATTGCTTTTTGGGCTTCCGGCTTTCAGCCGACCAAAGCAGGTACAATACAAACGGAGGTTATGATGATGAAAAAAAGTATTCCCCAGCTATTTGGAAGTCTCGTCTTCAATGATCAGGTCATGCGGGACAAATTACCTAAGGATATCTACAAGGCTTTAAGAAAGACGATTGAAAATAATACACATCTGGAACTGGATGTGGCCAACTCTGTGGCAGTGGCCATGAAGGAATGGGCCGTTGAAAATGGGGCTACCCATTTTACCCACTGGTTCCAGCCCATGACCGGTTTTACTGCAGAAAAGCATGACAGCTTCATCACTCCTGTAGGCGATGGACAGGTTATCATGGATTTTTCGGGAAAAGAACTGGTGAAGGGTGAGCCTGATGCTTCCAGCTTTCCCTCCGGCGGCTTACGGGCTACCTTCGAGGCCAGAGGATATACCAACTGGGATCCTACCTCACCTGCATTCATTAAAGATGGAACCCTTTACATCCCTACTGCCTTTTGTTCCTACAGCGGAGAAGCTCTTGACAAAAAGACTCCTCTCCTTCGCTCCATGGAAACCCTAAGTCGGGAAGCCACAAAGGTATTGAATTTATTAGGAAATACAGAAGTCACCGGTGTCTACACCACCGTTGGGCCGGAGCAGGAATATTTTCTGGTGGATAAAGCATTGTATCAGCAAAGAAAAGACTTAATCTTTACCGGAAGAACCCTCCTTGGTGCAAAGCCTCCCAAGGGACAGGAAATGGAGGACCACTATTTTGGCACGCTGAAAACCCGAGTATCTGCTTATATGCATGATTTAGACGAGGAACTGTGGAAGCTGGGTATTCCAGCCAAGACTAAGCATAATGAGGTAGCTCCCGCACAGCATGAACTGGCGCCTGTATTTGAAACCGCCAACGTGGCAGTGGATCACAATCAGCTAACCATGGAGGTAATGAAGAAGCTGGCTGACAAGCATGATTTGGTCTGCCTTTTACACGAAAAGCCCTTTGCCGGTATTAACGGCTCCGGTAAACACAATAACTGGTCCATGATTACCAATACCGGAATCAATCTTTTGGATCCGGGCCGTACTCCATCAGAGAACATTCAGTTTTTAGTTTTCCTGGTGGCCGTAATCAAGGCAGTGGATGAGTATGCTGATTTAATGCGTGTTTCTGCTGCCAGCGCAGGCAACGATCATCGTCTTGGCGCAAATGAGGCACCTCCCGCCGTAGTATCCATCTTCTTGGGAGATGAACTGACTGCAGTTCTGGATTCCATTGAAAATGATACCTTCTTTGGAAAACAGCAGAGAATACAGATGGAGACCGGAGCCACCGTATTGCCTCACTTTTTCAAGGATAATACAGATAGAAACCGTACTTCTCCCTTTGCCTTTACCGGAAACAAATTCGAGTTCCGTATGCTTGGCTCCTCCGCCTCAGTTTCCGGCCCTAATATCGTGTTAAATACGGCTGTGGCAGAAGCTCTTTCTCAATTCTATGAAAAATTGAGGGAGGTACCCAAGGATCAGATGGAGGAAGCGGTACACCAGTTGGTAAAGGATACCGTTCTGGCACACAAAAGGGTTATTTTCAATGGCAACGGTTATACCGATGAATGGCTGGCAGAAGCTAACAAACGTGGGCTGTATAATCTGAAATCCACTCCCGACTGTTTACCTGCCTTTATTACAGAGAAAAATGTGGACTTATTTACCCGCCATAAGATTTATACCAAAAGTGAGATTTTCTCCCGCTATGAGATTTTACTGGAAAACTACTGCAAGACCTTGAATATTGAAGCCGAAACTCTTTTGGACATGATTCACCGTCAGTTCCTTCCCGCTCTGATGGACTATACCGGAAGTCTTGCCGACTCCATCAGCCGCAAGCAGGCTGCCGCTTCCCTTTCCTGTAAAAGAGAACTGAACCTTTTATCCCGTCTTTGTGCTTACGCAGATGAAATTGATGAAAAGGCAGAAGCCTTAAAGGCCGATACTCTTAAAGCCTCAGATACGGAAGATACTTTGGAAGCAGCCAAATATTACCATAATATTATTTTGCCGGATATGGAGGAAATTCGCCGTATTGCCGATCAGGCGGAAAGGTATCTCCCTGAAGCTATCCTCCCTTATCCTGCTTACGATAAGCTGCTGTTTTCTATTTAACCTTTAAAGGCTGATTATCCAATTTAGCTACAGTCAATCATACTATTAGAATAAATGAGAGCAGGAAGTTCTATGAATAACCGGACAAAAAGAAAAACCATAACCTGTTTCAATCAGATCGACAGCTTCCATCTGTCTTCGGATAAGCCAAGGGAGGAATGTGGTGTTTTTGGGATTTTCTCTCCTCCCGGTAAGGAGGTCGCTTTGCCCCTTTACTATGGTCTTAGTGCTCTCCAGCACAGAGGCCAGGAATCTGCGGGAATGGCAGTCTGTAACCGACAGGGAGAAAAAGGCAATATCACCTGGCATAAGGCAATGGGACTGGTCAGTGAAGTGTTTCAAACAAAAACCCTGTCCTCCCTTAAAGGCAATATGGGTATTGGCCATGTACGCTATTCTACCACAGGAGGCAGTTGTGCAGAAAATGCCCAGCCTCTGGTGCTAACCTATATCAAGGGAACATTGGCCCTGGTTCATAACGGAAATCTGTTAAATACTGATTCTCTTCGTCTTTCTCTACAACAGACCGGGGCCATTTTCCATACTACCACCGATTCTGAGGTGATTGCCTGTCAGGTTGCCAGGGAAAGAACGAAAACGGCTACCGTAGAGGAAGCTGTTCTGGCCACTGCCAGACAGATAAAGGGCGGCTATGCCCTGTTAGTCATGAGTCCCAGAAAGCTGATTGCCCTAAGAGACCCTTTAGGACTGAAGCCTCTGTGTCTGGGTAAGCTGGAGGATTCCTATCTGGTCGCTTCGGAAAGCTGTGCTTTAGCCTCCGTAGGTGCCCGGTTCATTCGGGATATCCGCCCGGGCGAGCTGATTACCATTTCCGAAAAAGGACTGGAAAGCAATCTCTCCCTTTGTCAGAAAAAACAAGCTCACTGCATTTTTGAATATATTTATTTTGCCCGGCTGGATTCTACTCTGGATGGAATTAATGTCTACGATGCCCGTATTCGGGCCGGTCGGGCTCTGGCAAAATCTTTTCCCGCCAAGGCCGATATCGTTACCGGAGTTCCCGACTCCGGACTGGCTGCTGCCACCGGCTTTTCTCTGGAATCCGGCATTCCCTTTGCCTTAGCTTTCCAGAAAAACAGCTATGTGGGAAGAACCTTTATTAAGCCTGAGCAGACACAGCGGGAGACCGCCGTTCGGATGAAGCTCAGTGTCCTAAACAGTGTGGTAAAGGATAAATCCCTGGTCCTAATCGATGATTCCATCGTTCGGGGTACTACCATTGCCAGCCTTATTCATTTATTAAAGCAGGCCGGTGCAAAGGCCGTTCATGTGCGGATCTGTTCGCCCCCTTTCTTATATCCCTGCTATTATGGGACAGATGTTCCCGGTACCAGTCAGCTTATTGCCTCATCATTGAGCAAAGACGAGCTATGCCAACGGATTGGTGCTGATTCGCTGCACTATATGAATATTCAAGATTTATCCCAAATGACAGGCCATTTACCTCTTTGTCAGGCCTGTTTTGATCAGAGATATCCTCTGTAGATTCTGCAGGTTTCCTAAACTTCCCCTGCAGGGTCAAAGAACCCGGTGAAGCAACGCACCGGGTTCTTTCTTTTCTCATTTAATTAATCACAGCTAAAGTTCTTCTCTAATATACATTATCTCTTTTGCTCCAAAAGCAGTCCCTTGTTTGCCTTAAGCAATGCAAACCTTACGTATATTCATCATTTCCTTTCCATTTCTCCAAACAATTCTTTTCTGAACTCCTCATCCCGGGTGGCTCGCTCTAAATCCTCATATCGCTTTTGCGCTAACAGCTTGGCATAAAGCCGGTTTATCCGATCTTCGGCTGCTTCTTCTCCGGCTCTGCGTTCTGCCGTCCG
>JBJELR010000010.1:0-5173 GCA_051879255.1 Lachnospiraceae bacterium
AATAAATTTTGAAATAGAGGAATTTTTGACGATTTTTGTTTTGAGGTACTTCATATAAGTACCCGTATTGGGATGTCCGCCGGCATAAATATCCAGTATACGCTCCTCTCCAGCTACCGTAGGCACAGTAAAGGCAACTCTGCTGCCCTCTCCCAAAAAGTTGGTGGCCGTAGTGGCAGCCTTCCCACCTTCAGTAGTAACGGCCAGGTTGCTCCAATCTGAGATAGGGGCTAATCCGGTCTGCGTAGAACGAAAGCCAAGCTGCTCCCCGGCAGTTTTCTGCTTTCTCTCCGGCTCCTGTACTCCAGTGAAGTGCAGGTAATCAATGACATTTGCTGCAGTACAGTCCAATTGGATAACCTGATCGAAAACGGCAACGGGATTATTCGGATTCACCGACTTTTGTTCATTCGGTACGTTATTGTAGAGAGAGGTTTTACTGACTACCTTTTTCTCTACAACCATCTGATTCTCCCTATATCCGGCTTCTGCCTCAGAAGCTCCGGCATCCCGAAGAATTGCCGCTGCCACTGCAATCCCGGCCCAATTCATTCCCTCTGTGCCGGTAAGGCTAAAGGTCACTACCAGTTCTTCTCCTGTCCCCCGATAGGCTAACGTATATTCCGTCACCTGAGAACTACCGGGGGTGAAAGCATAACTGGAAGCGATAACCTCCCCCGCTTTTACTGCCATAATCCTATTTCCTATTTTGGCAGAGGCCGTAATCGTTCCTGTATGCGGATGTCCCCCTGCATAAATGGTCAGGATTCTGTCCTCATTCTCCACCGTAGGAATGGTGAACGTAAGTACTGTACCTTCTCCCTGAAAATTGGTGGCGGTGGTACTGTATCCACCTCCCTCCACACTGATGGGAAGGTTGCTCCAATCGTTCACTGCTGCCAGTGCAGTCTGGGCAGAGTGAAAACCAATAGCTTCTTCTCCCACATCTGCTTTACGCTGGTCAAAAACAGTTTGGGCACCGGCAAAGCGAATATAGTCAATCACATCAGTTCCGGCAATATCCACCCTTAATTCCTCATTGACAACAGCTACAGAATTGTCTTCATTAACGCTCTTTTGTATTTGGGGTACGTTGCCATAAAGCTCCGCCTTAGTCACCCGGCGAGAAGTAATCTCCATAGTTCCCGCATCACTGTAGACTTCTGTCGTATTCCGGGCTGCGTTAGCACTGAAGGCTGCTCCTTCGCTGAATACCAGAGATAGTGCAGCAATCACACTCAAACTACCTACAATCATTCTTCTGATTCTTGCTTTCATCGTTCCCTCCATTTCCGAAGCGTTTCTTCCAGACAGGCTTCACCCTTATCGAATTTGCGACGCTTCAGCACAAATTCTTCCTCCGGATACCGTATTTACCAATACCTCATTCAGAAACCTTTTTGGTTTCTGCCTTCTATCATAGCTTAGTTTTTTCTTCCAAAATATAACAAAATTTTTATGTAAATGATATTATTTTTACATCGCGATGAATAACTATTGGGGTTGGCAGTATAAAAGGATAGTTTATTCCTACCACAATAACAAGCAAAAAAGAAGTCCTACTACTTTCGGACTTCTTTCTTTGTATGTATGGTATGTATGTTTTACGGGCGATAAAAAATTATGGAATGGGAGGCCATTATCCCGAATTCCCCGGCCTGTACAAATGTACCTTAGTAGGAATGTAAGAATGTAGGAATTGTAGGAATGTAGGACTTTACCAGACGGGCCTGCTTAAAAATATTTTCCGAGAAGAGACCTCCTGCCATAAATCATCTTCGAGGAACACCTGTGCTTCCTCTGAATAATATCTAATTAGTATATTACTAATATTAATTAGTTATTACTAACTCTTATGTTGTTAGTATATACTAACCCAGATTACCTGTCAATACTTTTTTTATTTTCTTTTTTCTTATTCTTTCTAATCGCTGTATTTTCAGGCTTTTTTGAAAGGATTACCGGACATTGATTTCCTGATGATAAATGGGTTTTATAAATTGTAAAAATAGCTAATCCATGATACAATAATAAAATAGAACAAAGCCCTTGATTAAGATAATAACGGCTTGGAAATGGAGGAAGCAT
Organism: Lachnospiraceae bacterium; assembly: GCA_051879255.1. GTDB lineage: Bacteria > Bacillota > Clostridia > Lachnospirales > Lachnospiraceae > SFDP01. The sequence continues at coordinate 2,089 of JBJELR010000010.1, forward strand.
CCCAAAGGCATACCCCTTGGGGTGGATAAATGATGAGCGAAGTAAATAATCCTACAATGAACATAAATGAATCTGCGGAAAACTATTTGGAAACCATTCTGATTTTAAGTAAGCGCCTGCCCGTTGTACGTTCTGTGGATATTGCCAATGAGCTTGGCTTTAAAAAACCCAGCGTCAGTATTGCCATGAAGAATCTTCGTCAAAAGGAGCATATCCGGGTGACCGATGCCGGTTTCATTTACCTGACCGACTCCGGTAAGGCTATTGCCGAGTCCGTTTATGAAAAGCATGAATTTCTCTCCAGATGGCTGCAGTCCATCGGTGTCTGCGAAGAAATTGCCACTGAAGATGCCTGTAAAATTGAGCATGTCATCAGCCAGACCAGCTTCCAGGCTGTCAAAGAATATGTGAGCAAGCATCAAACCTGATTTTTCAAAAAAATGCTGTAATCCTTCTCCCTTGTCCATTGGACCGAGAAAGAATTACAGCAATTTTTTATGCGCGGTAACGCATAGCTCTCATGGCATTCAAAATAGCCAGAAAGGCTACCCCTACATCCGCAAAAACGGCTGCCCACATGGAGGCCATTCCCAGGGCTGCCAATAACAGTACAAGGAGCTTTATTCCCAGGGCAAAAACAATATTCTCCTTCACAATGACTAAGGTCTTTTTACTGATTGCCATAGCCGTTGCAATTTTGGAGGGCTGGTCATTCATAATCACTACATCTGCTGCTTCAATGGCTGCATCTGCTCCCAATCCTCCCATGGCAATCCCGATATCCGCACGAGCCAGAACCGGTGTATCATTGATTCCATCTCCTACAAAAATCAGCTTGCCTTTTTCTGAAGTCTCTTTTAAAAGCTGCTCTACCCTATCTACCTTGTCTGCCGGCAGCAGGTTAGCATGAACCTCCTTAATCCCTACCTCTCCTGCCACCGCATTGGCTGTAATCTCTCTGTCTCCGGTCAGCATGACGATTCGTTTAACCCCGGCTTGATACAGCTTCTGTACACAAAGGGCAGCATCCTCTTTAAGTTCATCGGCCACTACCAGATAGCCCAGATAGTTTATCTGTCCGTCCTTTTTTCGAGCAACATGACAAACCGTTCCCGGCTTTTCCAAAGTCTTTACCGTCAGCTTCACTTCCTGCATCAGCTTTTCGTTTCCTACGTAAATCTGCTGATTTCTCCATGTGGTAATTACTCCATAGCCGGCTCTTTCTTCCGTATGTTTTATTTCTTCAGCCGGGAGAGGATTTTTACAGGCCTCTTTAATGGACAACGAGATGGGGTGCTTGGAGTGGCTCTCTGCCAGAGCCGTAAGCTGCAGCAATTCTTCCCCGGTGATTCCCGCCTCTGCCGTCTGTACCTCGGCTACAGCAAAGCTTCCCTTAGTCAGCGTTCCTGTTTTATCCATAACTACCGTTTCTGCCTGTGCCAGAATTTCCAGATAATTGCTTCCTTTAATTAAGATTCCGGCCTTACCGGCTCCTCCCAGTCCCCCGAAGAAGCTAAGAGGAATGCTGATGACTAACGCACAAGGGCAGGAAATAACCAAAAAGGTCAAGGCCCGGTAAAGCCAGGATAAGAAATTTCCCATAAAAATCGGCGGAATAATCGTCAGCATGGCTGCCAGAAGCACCACCACAGGCGTATAGTAACGTGCAAAGCGGGTAATAAACTGTTCCGTAACCGCCTTCTGGGAGGAAGCATTTTCTACCAGGTTCAAAATTCTGTTGACCGTAGATTCAGAGAATTCTTTGGTCACCTCTACCTCCAAAACAGTATTTAAATTGATACATCCGCTGATAATTTCATCTCCACATTCCACATCTCTGGGGAGGCTTTCTCCCGTCAGTGCCATGGTATCCAGACTGCCGCTTCCCTTCACAATCATCCCATCCAGGGGAACCCTTTCTCCCGGCTTGATTCTAATCCGTTCTCCTACCTTAACCTCATCCGGCTCCAAAATGATTTCTTCTCCCTCACGAAGCACATTAGCATAATCCGGCCGGATATCCATCAGCTCCTTAATGGATTTTCTGGAACGGTTTAGCGCATAGGACTGGAACCATTCTCCTATCTGGTAAAACAGCATTACCGCTGCCGCCTCCGGGTATTCGCCTACAAAAAAGGCCCCAATGGTTGCAATAAGCATGAGAAAATTTTCATCAAAAATCTGTCCTCTGGTAATATTGACCACAGCCTTCTTCACCACATCCCCGCCAATGATTCCATAGGCAATTAAATAGGGAAGCAAAATCCAGCCCTTAAGGCCCGGATAAGCACCTTCAATCAGGATGGCCGCCACAAAGACGGCTGCCCCAAACAAAATTCTCCTTAATCTCTTTTTTAATTTTTTACTCATCAATCCTGCCTTCTTTCCTGTCCCCGTACTCTCTGGCTTCTGCCTTTACTTCTCTACCACTTCCACATCCGGCTCAAATTTTTTCACAATTTTCTTAATTTCCTTTAACAGACCTGAAGCCTTGGTATCCTCTACCTCTACCACCAGCTTCTGGGTAAGCAGGGTCACTCTGCTCTGGGTCACTCCCTCCAGCTTCCCTACATTCTCCTCAATCAGTGCAGCACAGTGTGCGCAGTCCAAATCCTCTAAAATATACGTTTTTCTCATCCTTTTCTCCATTCCCTTCATTCATTAATGTGATCAAGCCCCTGGCTTAAAATGCTGACAATATGATCATCTGCCAGGGAATAAAAGCAAGTCTTTCCTTCTCTGCGGTATTTGACCAAATCCATCTGCTTCAACACCCTTAGCTGATGAGAAATGGCCGACTGGGTCATATTCAGTGTATCCGCAATATCACAGACACACATCTGGTGGCACAGTAATACATACAGAATCTTAATTCTGGTGGTATCCGCAAAGACCTTAAAAAAATCGGCCAAATCGTACAAATCCTCCTCCGGAGGCATCTGCTTTAAGATGCTTTCTACCAACTCGTCGTGGTGATGGCTGGTCTCACACACCATTACCTGTTCCCTTTCCATATTTGGCTTCACTCTTACCTCCTTTTCTCTATCTGTGCAACATATAGTGGTTCCGGTTGTATACGGGTCAG
>JBJELR010000011.1:0-5154 GCA_051879255.1 Lachnospiraceae bacterium
GAATCTTATTTTTTTATAAAATTTGACAAAACTCTCCCTTCTCAGGCTTGACTTCCTAAAATAAGATGTATACAATACTTTTACGAATCACAGAGAAATTTTGGGTAACTTACTCTGCGGTTTACTGCATATTATAAATGAGTAGCCTTTTATGTTCAACATGGTGAAATAAATATCTGGGGTAACGTCTTTCCAATGACCAAATAGTTTATCCTGATGATTTTGGGGCGTTACACCGGGAAAGGATCCTGGTGAAGACGATGAGAATAGAAAAAGTAAATGACCATCAAATTCGCTGCACACTGACCAAGGCCGATTTGGCTGACCGTCAGTTAAAGCTCAGTGAATTAGCTTATGGAACAGAAAAAGCCAAAGACCTGTTCCGGGATATGATGCAACAGGCTTCAGCCAAATTTGGCTTTGAGGCTGAAGATATCCCCTTGATGATAGAAGCAATTCCGTTAAACGGAGATTGTATTGTTTTAATTATTACCAAAGTGGAAGACCCGGAGGAGTTGGATACCCGCTTTTCCAAGTTTGCTCCCTCCCTTACCGAAGGGGATGACAGCATCGAAGATATTCTGGGTAATCTGGGGGCAGAGGATGAGGTCCTTGACCTCTTTCGGCGAGTACAGAAAAGCCGCCGGGAAAAGGAAAAAGAAAAACTGTCCGGTGGGCCCTCACCTGACAGGGAAGATAATCGGGAGAATACAGAAAAGAGCAGCGAAGAAAACAAAGGCTTTGTTCGACTTTTTTCCTTTGACTCTCTCTATAATCTGTGTTCCGTTTCCTCTCAACTGGCCTCCTTCTATCATGATGCCAATACCCTCTATAAGGATCCGGTCTGCAAAAAATACTACCTGGTAATCACCCAGACTGTACAGGAGCCGGAAAGCTTTAATCGTCTATGCAACATTTTATCTGAGTATGGGCAGCTGGAACGTTACAGCAAGGCACACGAGGCTTATATGGCAGAGCACTATGAGGTTTTGATTGCGGAAAATGCTTTACAGGCTTTGGCCTTAATGGAATAAAAATATTTTTAGAAAACGGCGTAGCAAAAGCTACGCCGTTTCGTCCTCATTTTATCCTTCCACACCCTCATCCGGTGAACCGCTGTAAGCGATATCCTCCAGCGTTTCTGCATTACGCACCACGCTGAAATTGTTCTGCTGCCTGTCCGAACAGGATATTGCCTACATCATCAGAAAACGATGAGTAGCAGGGGATTATAATGAAGTAATTTTATTCATTAATCCTTCCACATCCACACCATGTACCATGGCTGCTTCTTCCAGAGTTTCACTCTGTGCGGAAGGACAACCCAGACAATGCATACCAATCTCCAGCAAAGCACTGGCAGCCGCAGGTTTTACCTTCAAAATTTCTCCAATAGTCATGTCTTTCGTGATTGTTGACATATTTTCCTCCATTCTTCTGCTTTCGCAGTATTTTATTATCGTTTAGTTTACTCTCTATTTTTTACGAGCAGCTATAGTATAATACATTTCTTTGCATTTGTATAGAAAAAAGTACACCGCTTTGCTTGACGTTGTGAAAAACTTAACATATAATCTAACCGAAAGATTTACATAGTGTTTTACGCTATTGTTACTCAATAACTACACATTAAAACAGGAGGCATTTTCAAATGAGACCAGAATGGACAGATTTTGTAGGTGGCAAGTGGGAGCATGACATTAACGTAAGAGATTTTATTCAGCGCAACTATCATCCTTACGATGGTGACGAAAGTTTCCTCGTGGATGCTACACAGGACACGAAAGACTTATGGGACATGGTGCTTGATCTGCAGAAAAAAGAACGTGAAGCAGGCGGTGTGCTGGATATGGACACTAAAGTGGTATCCAATATCGTTTCCCATGGCCCCGGCTATTTAGATAAAAGCAAGGAAAAAATCGTTGGCTTCCAGACCGATAAGCCTTTTAAGCGTTCCTTACAGCCTTACGGTGGTATCCGCATGGCAGAAAAGGCCTGCTCCGACAACGGCTATGAGGTAGATCCTGAAATCAGTGAATTTTTCTCTGTCCACAGAAAAACACACAATGCAGGCTGCTTTGATGCCTATAACGATGAAATGAGAAACTGCCGTTCTTCTCATATTATTACCGGTCTTCCTGATGCTTACGGGCGGGGACGTATCATCGGTGACTACAGACGTGTAGCCTTATATGGTATTGACCGTCTGATTGAAGATAAACTGGAGCAGAAAAATTCCACCGGCCGGGTAATGACTGATGAGGTTATTCGTCTTCGTGAAGAACTGTCTGAACAGATTGTAGCCCTGAAGCAGATGAAGCAGATGGCAGCCTCCTATGGCTGTGACATCTCCAAACCGGCAACGAATATGCAGGAAGCTGTTCAGGCCCTTTACTTTGGCTATTTAGCAGCAGTAAAGGAGCAAAATGGTGCTGCAATGTCTTTGGGACGTACCTCTACTTTCCTGGATATTTACGCAGAGAGAGACCTTGCTAACGGTACCTTTACCGAGGAGCAGATTCAGGAATTTATTGATCACTTTATCATGAAGCTTAGATTAATTAAGTTTGCCCGTACTCCTGAATACAATCAGATTTTTGCAGGAGATCCCGTATGGGTAACGGAATCCCTGGCCGGTGTTGGTGTAGACGGACGCCATATGGTTACCAAAACCTCCTTCCGCTATCTCCACACCTTAACCAATCTGGGGCCCTCTCCTGAGCCTAACCTAACCGTTCTCTGGTCAGTAAACCTTCCGGAAAACTGGAAAAGATATTGTGCTAAGATGTCCATTCAGACTTCTTCTATTCAGTATGAGAACGATGATTTGATGAGAGCTGATCATGGTGATGATTATGGTATTGCCTGCTGCGTATCCTCCATGGTTATCGGTAAGGAAATGCAGTTCTTTGGTGCTCGTGCCAATCTGGCAAAATGTCTGCTCTATGCGTTAAACGGCGGTGTGGACGAAATCACCAAAAAGCAGGTTGGACCTAAGTATCGTCCTGTAGAAGGGGATGTGCTTGACTTCGATGACGTAATGGATAAATTCACCGATATGATTGAATGGCAGGCTGATGTTTATGTCAATACCCTGAACATCATTCATTATATGCATGATAAGTACTGCTATGAACGAGCAGAAATGGCTCTCCACGACAAGCATGTTAAACGTTACTTTGCTACCGGTATTGCAGGCTTATCCATTGTTGCCGACTCCTTATCTGCAATTAAATATGCTACCGTTAAGCCTGTTCGTGATGAGGATGGAATTATCGTTGACTTTGAAACCACCGGTGAATTCCCTAAATATGGTAACGATGATGACCGCGTAGACATGCTGGCACAGAAGGTGGTAAGTACCTTTATGACTGCAGTAAGAAGACACCATACCTATAGAGAGGGAGTTCCTACTACCTCCATTCTCACCATTACCTCTAATGTAACCTACGGTAAGGCAACCGGAAATACTCCTGACGGACGTAAAAAGGGTCAGCCCTTTGCCCCCGGTGCAAATCCTATGCATGGACGGGATACTCATGGAGCCATTGCTTCCCTGTCTTCCGTATCCAAGCTGCCCTTTGTAGATGCACAGGATGGTATCTCCAATACCTTTACCATTATTCCCGGTGCATTAGGTAAGGAAAATCAGGTATTCTCAGGTGATATTGAAATTGATTTAAGCCAAATTTAAGAAGGTGCCCATGGACGAAAATAAAATGATTGACGATCTTGTTGCCCTGCTGGATGCAAGTATGGCAAAGGGTGTAGGCCACATTAATGCTGATGTGGATGCAGGTATAGAAGGTGCAAAACGCGTAGAGACCATGGGGTGTTCCGATTGTTCCAGAACACCTCTGGCCTGCAGTGTTCCTACCCTGGAGCAGGGACTGGATGATTACACAAAATAAGCAAAAGGAACGCTGAGTAACAGCGATTTTGCTAATGGGGTTCTAAATAATTAACACAAAATTATAATTGAGCAGGAGGATTTTTATGATGGAAAACACAAACGCACAGGTAGACAATTTAGTCGCTTTATTAGATGGATATGCAACCAAGGGCGGACATCATCTTAACGTAAATGTATTAAACAGAGATACTTTGCTGGATGCGCAGAAGCACCCTGAAAAATACCCTCAGTTGACTATCCGCGTTTCCGGATATGCAGTAAACTTTATTAAATTAACTCCGGAGCAGCAGACCGATGTTATCAACCGTACCTTCCATGCTTCCGTTTAAGCAAACATGAAAGGACGAATTCATTCTCTTGAAAGCTTTGGTACTGTAGATGGGCCGGGTGTTCGGTACGTCATTTTTCTCCAGGGCTGTCCCATGCGTTGTGCCTATTGTCACAACCCGGACACCTGGGAATTTGGCTCCGGCCGGGAAATAGAACCTGCTTATCTCATTGAGCAATATGAAAGAAATGTAGATTTCTATAAGGGCGGAGGTATTACCGTAACCGGAGGAGAGCCCCTATGCCAGTTGGATTTTTTGATTGAGTTGTTTACTCTGGCCAAAAAGAAAAATATCCACACCTGCATTGACACCTCAGGTATTGCCTATCATTCTTCTGGGGAATTTCTCGATAAGCTGGATAGGCTGATGGCCCTTACGGATTTGGTCATGCTGGATATTAAACATATCAATAAAGAAAAGCATATGGAGTTGACCGGCCAACCTAACGACGGTATTATTCAATTTGCCTACTATCTCAATGAGAAACGGATTCCTACCTGGATTCGTCACGTTGTGGTTCCCGGCCTTACCGATGACCAGGAGTCCTTAAGAGCACTGGGGTATTTTATTGGTGGTTTATCCAATCTGCAGGCTCTGGATCTACTTCCCTATCATGTTATGGGAGTAAAAAAGTATGAAGAATTAGGATTAGAATACCGATTAAAGGACATTCCCGCAATGGATAAAGATAAGCTGCGTGAATTGAAGCTGCATATTCTTAAAGGAATTAAAGTACGGCGAAATGAAATGAATGCGTATTCTAATATCGTATCTGATTTAATACATTAATTATTAATTTTTCTATTGTATAATGTGATAATTTGTATTAAAATTAACATGTAGGAATGAAAACTAAAGGAGGATTTTATTATGGCTTATGTAATTAGCGATGCTTGCATTATGTGTGGTGCA
>JBJELR010000012.1:0-5141 GCA_051879255.1 Lachnospiraceae bacterium
TCCGCATATCTGTAGGACAGAATCCGCAGAGGTATATACAATCATATGACCGGTAGCGATTTCTTCCTCTGCCAGCTCATCCAGAATTTCGGTTCCGCTGGCACTCTTGTTGCCGATAACGGTCCTTCCTGTTCTTTCCTCCAGTTCCCTGATCAGCTCCGGGGGAAAACCGGTATCGGTAAAGGTCTGAAAGGGTGTGGTAACCTCCAGTCCCATCATCTCCCAGTGACCGGTCATGGTATCCTTTCCCTTACTCCTCTCCTTCATCTTCGTGTAATAGCCCAGAGGCTTATCCACTGCTGCTACCTGCTTTAAGGGAGTGATATTGGCTATCCCCAGCTTCTGCAGATTGGGAATAACCAGATTTTCTACCGCTTGGGAAATATGACCCAGCGTATTTACTCCCACATCCCCAAAGTCTGCAGAGTCGGGCATTTCACCCACCCCCAGCGAATCTACTACAACAACAAAAATACGATTGAATTTTGGCATAACACCGATTACCTTTCTAAAATCTTATCTAATACCCATTCGTTTCCTCATTCTTCATCAGCTTAATAATCCGGCTGGTTCCCAGGCGGTCCGCTCCCAGTTCAAGAAATTTTTCTGCATCCTCTAATGAAGCTATTCCACCTGCTGCTTTAATCTTTACGCCTGCACCGACATGAGCGGCAAAAAGCTCAATATCCTTAAAGGTTGCTCCTGCAGTGGAAAATCCGGTTGAGGTTTTAATGTAGTCGGCACCTGCTGCAGTCACAATTTCGCACATCTTCACCTTCTCTGCTTCATCCAGCAGACAGGTTTCAATGATTACCTTTAATAGGTTATCTCCACAAGCTTTCTTTAATATACGGATTTCTTCCTCAATCAAATCATATTTTTTGTCCTTCAGCCAGCCTATATTGATGACCATATCAATTTCTTTGGCGCCATTAGCAAGAGCATCCTTCGTTTCAAACTCCTTCACAGCCGTAGTGGTATAGCCATTGGGAAACCCGATTACGGTACACACCGCCATCTTATCCTGTACATACTCCTTTGCCTGTTTAACAAAGCTTGGTGGAATACACACACTTGCAGTACCGTAGGTAATGGCATCATCGCAAATCTGTTTGATTTCTTCCCAGGTAGCTGTTTGGGTCAATAGGGTATGATCCACGTGTTTTACAATTTCTTTCTTTTCCATGCCCCCTCCTTACGCCAGCTCCAGTGCAATTTCCATCATTTTTCCAAAGCCTAACTGACGCTCCTCGGCACTTAGGGCTTCATCACGATAAATATGGTCAGAAACAGTGAGTATACAAAGCGCTTTCTTTCCGGCCTTTGCCGCATTCATGTAAAGAGCCGCTGCTTCCATCTCCACTGCCAATACCCCCATACTTCTCCATAAATCATTAGCATTTTGATTGGCATTATAAAAAACATCTGAAGAAAGCACATTGCCTACAACTACCTTTGTTCCCTGAGTCTTAGCCACATCCACAGCCTTTCTTAACAGGCCGTAATCAGCAATGGGCGCATAGGTTCCCGGCAGTCCATACTGCCCGGCAAAATGCGAATCTGTACAGGCACCCATACCAATAATTATATCCATAACGTTTACCTCATCCTGAAGTGCACCGGCAGAACCGATTCGGATAATCTGTTCCACGTTATAGAAATTAAACAATTCATAGCAGTATATCCCCATGGAAGGCATACCCATGCCTCCTCCCATTACGGAGATCTCTTTTCCTTTATAGGTTCCGGTAAACCCCAGCATATTTCTTACTGAAGTAACCTGTCTGGCATTTTCCAGATAGGTTTCCGCAATATATTTTGCCCGCAGGGGATCTCCCGGCATTAATACTGTTTTTGCAAAATCACCTTCTTTGGCTCCAATATGTGGTGTAGGTATTGACATCATAAATCCTCCTATACATTTTTTCATATTATTTTTCTTAATATTCCTGCAAAATACTGGATACAGGGGCCTGCCGTCAGGGCGGTAATTATGGTTACCATTCCTGCCTTTCCGCCTAACGACCAGCCAAGAATAATCATGGCAAAGTCAAAAATCATTTTCACTATGCGAAACTCTTTTTTGGTTTTTTCGGCAAGAAGTAAAACCACTCCCGTAAAAGGGTCTACCCCGATATCCATCGTAATGAACATAGCCACACCAAGATAGAGAAGAAAACAGCCTGCAGCAGAAAAGGCAGTCTGCGTTGCCGCTCCTTCTCCATTTGCCAGTATTTCATACAGCTTATTTCCGATATTAATACATGTCCCATAGGGAACAAAGTAAACCAAAGTTCCTATGCTGACGTATTTTCTTCCGGTAAAAAACAGCAAAACAAGAATACCGCCGTTTACCGCATTGGATGCCCAGCCAAGCTGCGACTGGCTCAGTCCAAAAAACACACGAATCCCGTCATAAACGATGCCCACCGAATCGTTGCCAAGACCTGTGCAATTATTAAAGGCCACTCCGATCCCAATCAGAAGAACTCCTACCAGAGCTGCCAGAATGACGGAAAAAGAAATTTTTCCTTCTTCCATTGTATTCCTTTATTTGGACCTTTCAAAAATTTTTCCGTTTGCCGCAGGAGTATGTCCTTTGCCTACAAACAGAATTAGCGCTGCCAACGTTACAAGATAAGGAAGCATGGAAATCAGGTTTGGTGAGATAACGTTGGACATACTGATAATTGATTTTACTCCACTGCAGAAGCCAAAAAGCAGACAGGCCTTCATGGCTCCTCCGGGAGAAAATTTTCCAAAAATTACGGCAGCAATGGCAATAAAGCCCTGACCTACAATTACGCTGGGTCTAAACTGGTTAATGGTTGCCAGAGTAACAAAGGCTCCCCCCAACCCTGCCAGAAAGCCGGATAGGATCACACAGATATAGCGCACCAGGTAAACGTTGATTCCCAGGGATTCACAGGCCTCAGGATGCTCTCCTACCGCACGTAAATGAGTACCAAATTTGGTTTTATAAAAGACAAACCATGCTATTGCTGCAAAAAGAAATACCAGATAAGCTACCGTATAAACGTTTAATACATTTCCCAGGAAGGAACCGGCCTCAAAAACACCTTCAAACATTTTGGGCAGCTTGTTGGCCGAATTTAACGGCGGTGTATCCGATGAACTAAAAATAGCCTTAGATAAAAACAACGCAAGTCCGGGGCCGATAAAGTTAATTGCCGTACCGGCAATGGTCTGATCTGCATGAAACTGAATGCAAACTACTGCATGAATCACTGCCAGTAATGCACCCGCCAGGCCACCAAAAAGCCAGGCCACCCAGCCATTTCCTACCATGAGGCCCGCTGCGGCACCTACAAAAGCACCGATGGTCATCATTCCCTCAATTCCCAGATTAACCACACCGCTTCGCTCAGAAAAGCAGGAGCCCAAGGCAGCCAATAATAAAGGGGGCGTAGCGACCAATGTCGCGTTGATTAAAAGCCCTAAGTTACTTACTAATCCATCCATTTATTTTGCCTCCTTTCTCTTAGCCATTCTGACAAACATTCTTTTAAATACCTGGGAAATGGCAATAAAGATAATGACACATCCCATAATAATATCGATCACTTCCTCCGGTGCTCCCACTATGGTCAGCTTGGAGCCTCCATACTTCATTGCTCCGTAGAATATACCGGAAAAAATACAGCCAATAGGATTGGAGCCTGCAATCAATGCCACTGTAATTCCCTCGAAGCCGTAGCCCTCCTGTCCGGCAAATTGGCTGATACGTCCTCCCATACCCAGTACCTGTACCGCACCGCCGACACCGGCTAAGGCTCCCGAGATTCCCAGGGCAGTGAGGATGGATTTATTGGCATTGATACCGCCGAAGGTGGCTGCTTCTTTATTAAACCCAACTGCCTTCAGCTTGTAACCAAGAGTAGTTTTTTCAATAATTACCCAGATACAGACAGCTACAACCACTGCAAGAACAAAGCCCCAGTTGGCTCCGGTACAGTTGAGAGCCTTCAGCATTCCTTCCGGAAGAAGTAATCTGGCAGAATCCAATACATTTTTGGTTGCCTCTCCACTACCATCCTTATGCAGAGCATCTGTATTTACCATATAATTGGACAGGTAAAAGGCCAGCCAGTTAAACATAATGTAGGATAAAACCTCATGAATTCCCCGTTTTACCTTCATTAACCCTACCAGATAGGACCAGAAGAAGCCTGCTGCAGCGGCTGCCAGAATACACAGCGGTGCATGAATCATTGGAGGCAGTTTGACCAGAACACCTACTGCACAGGCAGCCAGGGCACCTACTACAAACTGTCCTTCCGCACCGATATTAAACACACCTGTTCTTAAAGAAAAGGCTACACTTAAACCCGTAAAAATCAGAGGACTGGCATAAACCAGTGTCCAAATCATGTACTTAGGCTTTCCAATAACACCATCAATTAATTTTCCATAGGCCACTGCGGGACTGATGCCCGCCACCGTCAGAAATATGGCTCCAATAATAAATCCGATGACAATGGCAAGCAGCGTATATAGCACATTAGCTTCTAAAATACTTTTCTTTTTCATGCCCGTTTACCTCCTGCCATTAAGAAGCCAAGCTCCTTTTCATCCGTTTTCTTACTTGCAATTTCTTCTCCGGATACCGTACCCGTTATTTTCCCTTCAGAGATAACCATGATACGGTCAGACAGACTCATAATTTCATCCAATTCAAAGGAAACCAGAAGCACAGCACGATTCTTGTTTCTTTGTTCCACCAGATATTTATGCACAAATTCAATAGCACCCACATCCAATCCTCTGGTAGGATTTACTGCAATTAAAAGCTCCTTATCGTTGGTTATCTCTCTGGCGATAATTACTTTTTGCTGATTTCCTCCGGACAATGTTGCCGCCGGGCGCCCTTCTGCTCCCCTGGGACGGATATCAAACTTCTCCATCAGTGCAGCAGCATGCTGACGGATAGCCTTCCGATTTAAAAATCCTTTCCGGGCAAAGGGTTCCTCATTAAAATGCTGCAAAATCATATTATCTTCGTTAGAAAAATCCAAAACCAGTCCATGCTTATGCCGATCTGCCGGTATACTGGATATCCCCGCATCAAAGGTTTCCTTTGGTGTGCAGTTAAAGACATCCTTCCCCAGAATCCTTATCTT
>JBJELR010000013.1:0-5123 GCA_051879255.1 Lachnospiraceae bacterium
TGTAGTAGGTGTTGGCTTTGACTCCGGTGCGGTAATCAAAGCAGCTGTAGCTGACGGTACTTTAGCAGGTGCGATTACTCAGGCTCCTGTAGCTATGGGTGAAGCGGTAATCGATCTGCTTTATAAGGCTGCAAACGGAGAGAGTGTATCCGATGTAGATACCGGATGCCAGTGGTTCACTGCTGAAAACATGAACAATGAAGAAATTGCTCAGAACTTATATGATTAATCTGAATTTCTGAATCGGATATGGATGAGATTAACCCTTAACAGGGTGCAAGAGAAGTGCCTCCTTGGGGAGGCACTTTTTTTAGAAATCTAACTTGTAAATAAACGGAGGTAAGTATGTTAAAAGGAATTCCTAAAATTTTATCACCTGAATTATTGAAGGTATTGGCTGAAATGGGTCATAGTGACAGGTTGGTTATCTCTGATGGAAATTTTCCTGCTGAGTCCATGGGAAAAAATGCTATTGTTATTCGAATGGATGGTCATGGTGTACCGGAAATTCTGGATGCCATTTTACAGGTTTTTCCTCTGGATACCTATGTGGAAAAACCGGTCAACCTGATGGAGGTAATGAAAGGAGATACGGTAGAAACACCGATCTGGGATACCTATAAGGAAATCGTGGCAAAGTATGATGCCCGGGGAGCCAAAGCAATTGGTAATATTGAACGATTTGCCTTCTATGAGGAAGCGAAAAAGGTATACTGCATTATTGCAACCGGTGAATCTGCGTTGTATGCAAATATTATGCTGCAAAAGGGTGTAGTGGTAGATGAATAGACGGCTGGAGGAAGTATGTTAGAGCAGGTAGTAACCATTTTTGACGGGATGCAGGGAATGATGAAAAAGCTGAAAAAAGCATCCTACGAAGTAAATATGCAGGAATTTCGCAAGAAAAACGAACATTTTTTGACTGAAATGATTGAATACGTGGAGAGGGCAGAGGACAAGGCAGAAGCAGCAGAGGAAATCGCCCGTATATTTGTGGAGGACGTGAAAAAGGAATTTACGGTAAATGGCAGGATTAAAGGAACGGTTCAGACAGATTTGAATTTCTTTATGATTTATTATGTTTTTCCCGCGATACTGATGACAGAGAGCGGCCAGGCAAAGCTGCTGGCAGATAGTCTATGTTGGGCATGGGGGAATACATTTAAGGATAGTAAAATAGGTTACACCGACTATGACACCTTGTATAAATCCTTTAAGGAGAAGATATTTGGAATATTTTAGCCCTTTGCAAGCTTACGCAAATGCTTTGGGATGGAGGTAAAGATGAATAAATATTTTTTGGCGATTGATATTGGGGCTTCCAGTGGAAGACATATTTTGGGAACAATAGATAACCATAAAATTATTCTGGAGGAGGTTTACCGTTTTGCTAACGGTATGGACAGTGTAGAGGGAAGCCTTTGCTGGGATGTGGAGAGACTGTTTAAAGAGATTCTTGCAGGAATGAAAAGATGTAAAGAGATTGGCAAAATTCCCGTAAGTGTAGGTATTGATACCTGGGGTGTGGATTTCGTTCTTTTGGACAAAGAGGATAAAATAATAGGAAAGGCTGTAGGCTATCGGGACCACCGCACAGAAGGAATGGATGAGGAGGTTTATCAGCTGATTTCCGAAAACGATTTATATGCCAGAACAGGTATTCAAAAAGCCATTTACAATACGATTTATCAACTGATGGCGTTGAAGAAGCAAAATCCCAAGCAGCTTGAACAAGCTGAGTCTTTACTGATGATTCCTGATTATTTCCACTATAAGCTATGTGGAAAAAAGGTTCAGGAATATACCGAGGCTACCACCAGTCAGTTATTGAACCCTCATACCAAGGATTGGGATTATGAACTGATTGAACTGTTAGGCTTTCCTAAAAAGATTTTTCAGAAGATACATATGCCGGGCTCTGCTATCGGGAATCTGACCGATGAGGTTAAGGCAGAGGTGGGCTATGACTGCCAGGTGGTTTTACCACCTACCCATGACACTGCATCGGCAGTAATGGCCGTTCCCTCCAATGAGGAGAATACCTGCTACATTAGTTCAGGAACCTGGTCTTTGATGGGAGTAGAGCGCAATGAGCCGGACTGCTCCATGAAAAGTAAGGAGGCCAATTTTACCAATGAAGGAGGTTATGATGGAAAAATAACCTATTTAGCCAATATCATGGGTCTTTGGATGATTCAATCGGTAAGAAACCAGCTTGCTCCAAACTTATCCTACGGGGAACTTTGTGAGCAGGCCTCAAGAGAAAAAATCCCTACCATTGTAGATTGCCAGGACGACAGCTTTCTGTCTCCGAAGGATATGGTAGAAGCGGTGAAGGAATACTGCCGCAAGACGAATCAGCAGGTTCCTGAGACGCTCCCGGAATTGGCCAGTGTTATCTATAACTCCCTGGCAAAATGCTATGGAGATAAGTTAGAAGAAATTCAGAAGCTGACAGGGGTAAAGTATGACCGGATCAATATCATTGGAGGAGGCTCTAATGCAGTATATCTGAACCAGTTAACGGCAAAATATACCGGAGTGGCTGTTCATGCGGGACCAGGTGAGGCTACGGCTATCGGAAATATTCTGGCCCAGATGCTTCAGGCCGGGATATTCAAGAGCTTGCAGGAGGCAAGGTGCCTGGTGGCAGATTCCTTCGCAGTAGAGATCTATGAATAGAGGAAATGGCAGACGTGAAAACCAAAACAATTTGTTTTACCAACAATAAGGGTGGCAGCGGAAAATCTACCTGCTGTGCCAATTTGGGATATGAGCTGGCGGCAGCAGGTAAAAAAGTACTTCTTCTTGATGGAGATATGCAGTTAAATCTATCCCTTTCCTTTTTTGACGACAAAAAGGTATTGGAGCTGGCGGCAGGAGAGAAGAATCTCTATTATGCACTTCGGGGAAAGAAGGATTTGTCTGATTATGTGGTACATACGGTTTATGAGAATCTGAACCTTATCCCATCATCAACGTTGATGAGTCAGATCGAGTATGAGCTGTTTACCATGCTGCAGAGAGAATTTATTCTCAAAAAATGTCTGAAAAAAATTAAGGAGTCGGGAAAATATGACTATATTTTAATCGATGCTCCACCCACCTTGGGAACCTGGGTAATCAATATTCTCTGTGCAGCAGACGATGTAATTGTACCGGTGGAGGCTTCTCCCTGGGGACTTTTTGGGCTGGCAAATATGTTTGATTTTCTGAATTCCATGGGAGAAATGACCCAGGCACGAATTATGGGTGTGCTGATTACCAAGGTGGATGAACGAAAAAACTATTATCGCCAGACCAGAGAGATTTTATCAGAGTATGAGAATATTCATGTATTTGATTCATTTATCCACGTAGATTCCTCTGTTGAATGGGCACAGGATGCTTCAGTGCCCGTAGCAGTGTATAAAAAACAGACCAGAAGTGCCAAAGAATTTGGTGCACTGGCAAAGGAGGTAATGAACTATGGCAGTAGGTAAAGGAAGTATGGCAAGAGCATCAAGGGCAGTTGCTAAAGAAACACCTGTTAAAAAGGCGGCAGCTACAAAAACCAAGGCTCCCAGCAAAACTCCTGCAAAGAGTAAGCCGGCAGCTTCCAACACAATCGGAGCAGTATCTGCCCCGGTGATGGACAAACAGGTTTATCCGAATAACTCACAGATACTGGAACGGGATGCGAAGCCGCAAGAAACCTTTGGCATTGGTGATGCCATGCCAATATATTTTTTCTAAGGATTTTGTTTCCATTCAATAAATTCTGAATGCCGAGAGCATTCCGGGATGACAATTCAACACCAGCTCCCGGGGAAAGCTGTATTTTTCCAATAGAGGGAAAATATACTCCATATTTCCCACGTTTGTTTTACCATGGCTGTCACTGGAAAGCAAAACCGGAAGCTCAATTTGCTTACAGACTTCCAAAATTCTGGAGCAGTTAATCCGGCCGTTCACCCGATAGGCATCGGGTGCCAGAGAGCCGTTGTTGATTTCCGGATAGATTTTCCTTTTCTTTGCCTCCTTCAGCAATCGTTCATAATCAGAAGGAAAACGGGCATCATCAATGTGGCCCAAAAAACGCACCTTGGGGTGATTCATGGCAGCAAGATAAGCATCGGTCAGATCCTTATGTTCCCAGGGAGTAAAGGTAGGAGGATGAATGCTGATAATGGCATAATCCAGTGCAGAAAGCAGGGAATCCTCTAAATCCACATCTCCCCGGAGATTTAAAATATTCAATTCTACCCCATAAAGCATTTTCACCCCGAAGCGTTTCTTTTGGGCCAGCCTCAAATTTTGAAAATAAGAAGCAGAGGCAGAGCCGGAGGTTGCCGGACCATGGTCGGAGATACCCAGGGCAGTCAGCCCTCTGGCAGCAGCAGCCCTTGCCAGATCGGTCAGGGTATCTGTGGAACCATGTCCGCTGCTTATGGTATGGGTATGCAAATCAAAATAAATCGGGTAATTTTTCATAATTTTAGTATAGCCTAATCCAATAAAATTTCCAATCCCGGAATAAAAAAATAAATTCCTCGAAGGGTTAAAATTCGGGAAAAGCAGTAACAACAAGAAAAACAAACAAAAACCAATAAAAACAAACACATAACAAGATAAAAAACCACATTACATATAAAATATAAAACAAAAACCTCGTAAAAACAAGAAAAAAATGTTGTTTTTCGTTGACTTAAATTTAACAAAGAGCTATAATCAAGCTATCAGAATATCTGTCCGACCCTGAACTTAAACAGGCTGCCAAGTCATAAGGAAATGGAAAACGGCAGCAGAATGAGAGGAGCTATGGAGAGTAAGCAGAGAATCATTCAGGAACTGGTACCCGGAAAGCAGATTACTTTGGCTCATATTATTGCCAACCCGGATCCGGTACTGTATGAAAAATTGGGTTTAAATCCTTCTGAGGAACACAGCAAATCGGCTATTGGAGTGTTAACGGTCAGCCCTGCGGAAACAGCCATTATTATGGCAGATATTGGGATCAAATCGGCAGGTGTCCGTTTGGGATTTGTGGATCGGTTTTCCGGTTCGGTTATTCTTACCGGAACAGTATCCGAGGTGGAAGCCTCAATCCAATCAATACTACAATATATAGAGAATACTTTAGG
>JBJELR010000014.1:0-5071 GCA_051879255.1 Lachnospiraceae bacterium
ATAGGAGAGATAATCTTTCCATATTGCTTATAGATACTGGCTACATAGCCTTTTCCGGTAAGACTGAGCCAGTCCGGATACATGGTCTTTGCCGAGCATTCCACCCCGGCCTCAAACACGTGCTCCAAAGGTTTTCCCGGACCATGCAGATTTTCATCATAAAGGAAAACAATCTTAGGAAAAAGTACAGGCTTCTTGCACTCCTCTTTACCCTGTCCCCCTTTTCTTACTCTCAGCATAACTATGGTTGCCATCTGGGCAAATCTTCCGGTTCCGGTTCCTGCCGTAACCGTAATAAAAGGATAGTCTCCCCGGCTGCTGGCAACGGTATTAAACTTGTACTCCCATCCCTGGAAGCCCTGCTCCATTTCCTTCTCCACATCCTTCATGGCCTGGGCTTTGGCAATTTCCTCACTGATACCCAGAGAAAGATATTTATTCTTTAACTTTCTATAGGATTTTTCTGCATAAGGCTCCAGAATATTATCCACACTGGGTACGGTAAAGCCACCGTATTGCTGACTTGCCGCACTGAGTACAATATCTCCTATGACATCAAAGGCCACATCCAGCGTTTTGGGCTCATTATACCAGATATTGCCCATCTCAAATCCACCGGAAAGTACACTCTCCACATCAAATAAACAGCAGTTCATCGTGTCTCTCCTGGCCGACATATCGTGAACATAAATATAACCGTCACGACAGGCCTGAATTTCCTCTGTGGTCATAAAAAACTTCTGATAAAGCTCCTTATTGAGCTGATTGAACACCAGACTTCTTTTGGTCGAAACCAAAGCAGAATCGGTATTGGCATTCTCCTTATCTCCCACATACATAATGGACTGACTCTTTTTATAAACATCATCCAGCATACGGACAAAATCCTGCTTATAATTACGATAATCCCGATAGCTTTTAGCCACAATGGGCTTTACTTCCTCCAGGGCACTTTCTACAATATTATGCATAATGGAAATGGGTATTTCAGAATTGTCCAACTCATCCACCTTGTCCACCACATACTGACAGATATGTCTCTTTTCTTCCTCGGTGAATTTGGTTAATGCCCGGTATGCACTTTTTCCAATGGCATTGATTACCTTCTGGACATTAAAGTCTTCGGTACTGCCATCCTTCTTTACTACTTTAACCGGTTTCTTAGGACTATACTCGCTGCCATAATTAACCCCTTCTTCCAGGGGCTTTTCCGCAACTAAACTACTCATTTCCTCTCCCTCTTTTCCTGATTAGTATACAACTCCATCCATACAAAAGTACAGAATATAGTCTTTTTTTGTCATATGTCACAAGATGTTGTGGTGTATTTATTAGTATAGTTCCCATAGTCTGTTCTGTCAACGGGAAACTTTTCAAAATCTTCACCAAAATAAAGAATGGCTATTTTTTCATCATAGCCATTCCCAATTCTGTATATTCATTTCCTCTGGTTTATTGGTTATCTGCCAAAGCCTCCTGGCTGCTGCTATTCTTGGCGTCCTTATTCTTTCTCAGACGGATTCCGATAAATACAGCCACTACAGCAAGAACAGCAATAATACCAAATAATAATAGATAAGAACAGAATACATTCAAAAAAGCAATTAAATTTGTCATACTCGTCACCTTACCTTTCTGGAAGTAATCATATCATTAATCCTCAGGATGTGCAACCGTTATCTGTCTCCAGCCTAGCAGAGGTAGTGCACTAATCCCCCAAATTATCCTCCAGCAGATTCTCTCCGTCAGCCGCTTGGGTTGCCAGTTCATCACAGCGCTCATTTTCCGGATGCCCTGCGTGTCCCTTTACCCATTGAAATCTTACTTCATGAGGCTCTGCAGCCTTCAGCATACGCAGCCATAGCTGCTTATTCTTTACCGGCTTTTTTGTGCTGGTTTTCCACTGGTTCTTCTGCCAGTTTTCCAGCCAGTGTTGATTGAAAGCATCAGTTACATATTTGGAATCGGACACAACCGTAACCTGGCATGGACGTGTCAGGGCTTCCAGTCCAACAATTACAGCCAACATTTCCATACGATTATTGGTAGTTTTTTTATATCCTGCGGAAAATTCCCTGACATGAAGCTCTCCTTTGGCGTCTACGTAATGAAGGACGCAGCCGTATCCCCCCGGACCTTCAGGGTTACCTCTTGCAGCTCCGTCCGTATATATCGTTACCTTCATTCCCACTCTCCCTGTTTCCTGTATTCTTCAATCATTTTTCTTGCCCCTTCCGTCACTTGTGAACTGTAGCCCAATTCCTCCAGTAACCGTATAGCATTGCTGCTTTCTGCTCTTCCCGGCTGCAATCGATAGGAAAACTTCACATCACCTTGAATCAGCTCCTCTTCAAAATGATAATTGTCATAGTCTTTTTCCAAAAGTTTGGTCAGTTCTCCATCATGGGTAGCCGCAATGCAGAGAATTCCCATGCGACTCATCTGCAAAAGAATTTGTGTAGAAGCAGCAATTCTCTCCACCGTATTGGTTCCCCGCAGTACCTCATCCACCATACAGACTACCGGCCGCCCCTCTCCTGCGCAGTCAATAATCCTTTTTATGGCCCGTATTTCCGCCATATAGTAGCTTTCCTGCAAAAACACATTGTCTTTTAAAGAAATGGCTGTAAAAAGGCGGCAGGAAGGCAGACAAAAGGCCTTTGCCGGGCAGGTATGAATCGTTTGTGCCAACAGAACATTGATTCCCATAGTTTTTAAAAAGGTGGATTTACCGGAGGCATTTGAGCCTGTAAGCAAAATATTTCGCTTCATGGACAGCGAATTGGGTACTGCCTCCTGAATCAGAGGGTGATACCCCTCTTCCATAAATATTTCTCCCTTATCATCAAATCGGGGTGCACAAAATATGGGCAGAGAAGCCCGATATGCTCCTATAGCCAGACAACTGTCCAGTTCTCCCAAAAGAGCATACACCTCCCATACATCATCCATACACCGCTTAAGCTGCTTAAGCATGGCATTAAACTTGATGATATCCAGATGAAAACTCATCCTGAGGTAATCCAAAATCAGTTCCATTCCCTGGCCGGCCATATGCCCTCTGGAGAGCAGCAAAAAGGAATTCTTCTGAAGGGATTTGAATATCTTCTCTTTTTCTTTCAGGCTCTCCTTCTCCTTTTTCCAGACTGGAGCCAACTCCAACCCTATTCTTTCTGCAAAGTCCAGAAGGGAAAGAATATACCGAAAGCTAGTCAGATAGGGCTCCATTTCCGCCTTATAACGAAAATAAGAAATAAAATTATAGCAAAGGCAGGCAAATAACAGCACAAATCCCATTTCGGTGGAGAATCCCATTAAAATGAAAGAAGAAATCAGCAAAGCATTCATCAGATGGTGTATGCCGTTTTTTCCAGGAATCAGTTCCTCCATATGGCGCAGATAACGGCATAGCGAATAATTCTTTAATCTACCCATTTCATGAAAGAGTAGTTGTAGGTTTACCCTTTCTTTTGCATTCTGCTGAAAGTAAGAAATCTTATTCTCCAACTCCTCAAGCTTCTTTTGGGATTGCTGGGGATGATGGAGAAGAAAATATAAATAGTCATCTCCTACACTGGAACCGGTATAAGCCATCTGCTGGTAGACCTCATCCATATTCAGATCCTCCCAGGTCAGATTATCTACACAATCTGCTTTTCGCATTTCCTTAGTATACTGGGAAATCACTTCCAATTCCCCATTCTTCCACTTTCTGGGATTCGCTTTTCCATAATCAGCCTGCAGGGTCTGTTTAAGAAACCTCTGTCTTTTCTTTCTCTCCATACTGCCTTTGTACAGAGCGTACAAAAGTACTACCAGGATACCACCTAAAAGTAATAGTTCCTCCATTTTTTCTCTCATTTCCTTCTTGTCATCATTTCAAAATCAGCGAGAACCCTGTGCAAAGGCACAAGGCTCTCTTATCTAACCCTTATTTTTTCCTTTTACAGGAAAATATACTTACAAATAAATACAATGGTCAATACATACATCAACACGCTGATTTTCTTTTCCTTCGCCTTCCCACTAAGCAGATTAATCAATGTCCAGGAAATCACACCGATAGCAATACCTTCCGAAATACTGTAAGCCAAAGGCATAAATAAGATACACAGAAAAGCCGGAATCGCATCGGTCATATCCTCAAAATTAATTTTTGCCACAGAGCCCATCATGTAGAAGCCTACAATGATCAATGCAGGAGCAACAGCAAAAGAGGGAATGGTCAAAAACAGGGGAGAAAAGAACATTGCCAAAAGGAAAAGAACGCCACTGACAATAGCCGTTAATCCTGTTCTTCCTCCTGCGGTAACGCCGGCAGCACTTTCCACATATGTGGTGGTAGTAGATGTACCAAATACGGCACCTACGGCAGTCGCCACTGAATCTGCCATTAATGCACCTTTAATTCTGGGCAGCTTTCCATCCTTGTCCAACATATCTGCCTTACTTGCCACACCAATCAGGGTTCCCAGAGTGTCAAAAATATCCACAAATAAGAAAGCGAATACCACTACGGCAAAGTTCATCAAATTTACGTTACTGAAATCTGCCTTAAATACCTGACCAAAGGTATTTCCAAAGGAACTGAAGTCGAAGCTGATAAATGCTGTAGGTATAGTACTATACATTCCCAGCTCCGGATTAGGCACATAGATTCCAATAATTTCTGCCAGAATACTGATAATCCAGGTAGCAATAATCCCAAAAAGAATACCGCCTTTTACCTTTTTCACCAAAAGAATCGCCGTAATCAACACACCAATTAAGGCAAGAAGCGCTCCCATGCCTACTGAAGAAAAGTCTGCCTTAAAGGTCTGATAAGTAACTAAAGTGGCATCACTGTTTACGATAATTTTAGCATTCTGCAGACCAATAAATGCAATAAACAGGCCGATACCCACACTAACCGCAGCTTTCAGGGTTAAGGGAATTGCATTGAAGATTGCTTCTCTTACGTTGGTTAAGGAAAGGATAATGAAAATGATTCCTTCCACGAATACCGCAGCCAGTGCAATCTGCCAGCTATAGCCCATTCCCAGTACAACGGTGTAAGCAAAATAAGCATTCA
>JBJELR010000015.1:0-5044 GCA_051879255.1 Lachnospiraceae bacterium
CAAAGGATATATTATGAAACGGTAAAAGCAGCTATTGAAGCCCTGCCGATGGGGACGGTATCAGAAACGGTGGAAACCATTGAACCGATGAATGAAAAGGCATCTGAATTTACTGTTTTTCAATATCTCCCCCTTGAGCAGTTTCATAAGGTAGATGAGTTTACCTATGAATTAGCCATTAAGGCCTCAGGAAGACTGGGAATTGACTATACCAGTGTCAGTGGAGTAAATGAAATCTATGTCACCATAGACGGCAGGACTTTGGCTGACAGAGAAAGCTTTTGGGCATATGACTTCCAGCAGCAACGTATAGAAGTGCTTTTAAATGAATGTGAAATTAAAGATACAATCCGGATCCATTTCTCCAGCGTAGAACAGGCAGCGAATTTTCATGGTATCATGATAAGCAGCTAGCAGATTAATAAATATCGGCATATGTGGGCAGAATAGGAATTGGGGATAGGATGGCAGGTGTATGAGCATAAGGAATTTATTGCAAAAACTTTATTTTAAATATACATATCTTTTCTTATTGTGTATCGGTGTAATATTTATTTTCTTCCCGCTAAAAAGAGCCAGCCTGATTGGAGATGGAGATAGCTTCAACCAGCTTTATCCGGCCTTCATTTATGTGGGTAAATATTTTCGTGATTTGCTGCAAGGAGCCGCTCCACAGTTTGATTTTCGATTAGGCTTGGGAGAGGACGTGATTTCCACCTTAAGCAGCTATGGCCTAGGGGATCCTTTGTCTATAATTGGGGCTATAGTTCCCCTAAAATATTCGGAAGCAGCCTATGGGGCCGTAATGCTTATTAAATATTATTTATGTGGAGCAGCCTTCATCACTTATGCAAAAAGGTATGTAACCACCCACAATTTTTTGCTTGCAGGGGCCTTAATGTATGCCCTTAGTGTATATGCTTTATTCCGGGGACTAGGGTTTTGGATGTTTATTAATCCCATGATTTATTTTCCGTTGATTCTTGCCGGTATTGATGAACTGCTAAGAAAGGAAAAAAGGGTTTCCTGGGTATTAATTTTTTCTCTTTTCATTCAAACCCTAAATGGTTTTTACTATTTGTACATGAACATCATTCTGGCAGTCATCTACTATCTGATTATGGGTCTGAGTGATAACTTCGGGAAGGATAAGGCTTACTGGGTGTTCTGGCTGCAAAATGCAGTGGTTACAGGTATTCAGGCAATTTTAGGAATCGGCTTGGGAGCAGTTTCATTGCTGCCTTCCATTCTGGGCTATCTCAATAGCAGCAGAACGGGCAGAGCGGTCATATTTGAGAAAATAAGTGATGCATTTATGTTTGATGTTTCCTTTTACCTTAATAATCTCAAATGTCTGTTAGTTCCTGGAATATGGGAAAGTATTATGACCATACCGCTGGTAGTATTGGCGGGAATTATTATCGTATTTACCACAAGACAGGTTCACACACCATTTAAACAATTAACCATCCTGTTTATCATCTTGTTTGGAATTCCGGCAGTAGGAAGTCTGTTCAATGGCTTTTCCGATTCTACCGACAGATGGTATTATGCGGTCTCTTTTTGGGGGATAATGCTTTCGCTGGTAGTAATGGAAAGGTATGTGCTGAACAAAAAACAGAGCTATCTGTTTATTTTGGTGAGTATGGCAGCAGTCCTATTCAATCTGTTGTTGAGTGGAATTAACGTGGGGAGTATTTTTAGAAGTATAGGGTTTGGCATTTTGATTCTTCTTTTGCCCTACGCATGGAATCACAAAAAAAGAGAGCAGCTTTTACTGGCTGCCGTATGCCTAATGACCATGTTCAACGGCTGGCTGGTATTTGCCCCTCATGTGCTGGGTGGTTCAGGGTATACCTGGGGCTTTGAAGCCAAGAATACTGTTCTTAATTCTATGGAGGCAAGCAAGGCACAAATTACGGTGAATGAGGATAAGGTATTTGAGCGATTCGATCTTTATGATTCATCATTGGCGGCAGCGCTGGCCACAGATTACTATGGGACAACTGAATATTTCAGTATATTAAATAGTCATGTTTCTGAGTTCTATCAAGCCCTTTGCATCTCTCCGGGAGTCCGTTCTGCTACATGGATATTAAAGGGACTGGATGGAAGGGCAGAAATTCTATCCCTATTATCGGTTAGTCAATATATGGATTTTCACACCAGAAATGGGGAAGCCGAGTCTTATGTGAAGGAAAATGAGGCTTATCTTCCTCTGGGCTTTACCTATGACAGTTGGATTAGTCGGGAAGCTTTCGATTCATTGAATGCAGTGCAAAAACAGGAAAGTCTGCTTCACAGTATTATTTTGGATGCCCCTGTAGAAAACATAGCTCAAACAGAAATTATGGGCGTTGATTCAAACAGGGAATTAGAATATTTTATGGAATATGAGAACATCGAAATGGGTGAGGACGGCTTCAGGGTGAATACTGAGAGCAGAATCCGGGTTTATCTGGCTGATGCTGCTAAACTGGAGAATGTATACATTCAATTTTGTGATTTTAAAGTCCTAACCGGTGGCGTCCATGAGATGTTAGTAGGAAATAAGAATCTCCAGCTAAGAAATGAAAATGATCCTTATTTTATGGGAGATAATGAATTTTGGGTGAATGTTACAGAATTGTTTGAAGAAAATGGAAGAAAATATTTTGATATTATCTTTTGGGAAGATAGTCAGTTTTCTTTGGGAGAGATTAAGCTATACGGGCATGAAATAAATCCTGATGTAGTGGAGGCGAGAAGATCCAATGCCTTAGAAGCAGTAACGATAGAAAAGGATAAAATCAGAGGGAGCATTGAACTGGAAGAATCCGGATTACTTTTCTTTTCAATTCCCTATAGTAAGGGCTGGCATGGTTTTGTGGATGGAAAAGAAACAGAGGTATTAAAGGCCAATGTAGGCTTTCTTGCACTGGAAATCGGGGAGGGAAAGCATGAAGTCCAACTCCTTTATGAAACTCCTGGTTTGAAGGCCGGGATACTTTGCAGTATGATTTCCCTGGTTAGCTTAGCTGCCATTTTTGGATATGAGAAAAAAAGACGACATAAAAGTATTTAGTTTTAATCAGAAAATGAGGAAGAACAACCATGCTCTTTAATTCAACAGAGTTCTTGATTTTTTTTCCGGCGGTATTGTTGCTTTATTTTATTTTACCGGCCAGGATAAGGTATATATGGCTGTTGGTTTCCAGCTATTATTTTTATATGTGCTGGAATCCGCTGTACAGCATATTGATTGCCTTTTCCACAATTATTACCTACTTTTGCGGACGAATAGTGGGTGAAATAAAGGAAAGAGAGGGGATTTCCAGAAAAAAGCGGGAATTCATGATGAAGCTTGCCATAGCCGGAAGTTTTATGACGAACCTGGGAATATTAATTTATTTTAAATATGCCAATTTCTTGTCGGATAGTATAAATTTATTTTTAAAGAGGCTGCAAATCCAAAGTCTTCCTACCTTTGATATCCTTTTGCCGGTGGGAATATCCTTCTATACGTTTCAGGCCTTAGGGTATACCATAGATGTTTACCGGGGAGAAATAAAGGCAGAGAAGAATATTTTAAAATATGCGCTGTTTGTGTCCTTTTTCCCTCAGTTGGTGGCAGGACCTATTGAACGTTCCCGCAACCTTCTCAGACAGATACAGGAGGAGCCGACACATCAATTATGGAATTATCATCGGGTGGCATCCGGGCTGATTACCATGCTTTGGGGATTTTTTCTGAAAATGGTGATTACCGACCGCATTGCAGTTTTAGTCGATCATATTTTCTCTCAGTATGAACGTTATGGAACGGTGGCACTTTCTCTGGGAGCTGTTGCCTTTGCCATACAGATTTATTGTGACTTTCAAGGATATTCTACTATTGCAATAGGTGTAGCCAGGGTGTTGGATTTCCAATTAATGGAAAACTTTGATACTCCTTACTTTGCACAAAGCGTTACGGAATTTTGGCGTAGATGGCATCTTTCACTAAGTACCTGGTTCAGAGATTATTTTTATATCCCCCTGGGTGGGAGCAGGTGCAGCCGGTGGAAGCGATACAGGAATATTTTGATTACCTTCTCGGTAAGCGGCCTATGGCATGGAGCAAACTGGACCTATGTATTCTGGGGATTTTTACATGGAATATACCAGATAGCAGAAAAGCAATTAGCCCCCATAGTGGATAGAATCAATCAACACTGTGCTACTCGAACAGACTCCTTTGGGTATCGGTTTTTCAAGGGACTTGTAACCTTCATTCTGGTGGATATTGCCTGGATATTTTTCAGGGCAGAATCCCTTAAGGATGGATTTCATTATCTTGGCAGACTGCTTACCACAAGAGATTGGTGGTCACTGTTTAATCAGAGCATTTATACATTGGGATTGAGCGTTCAGGAAATACATATTCTTTTTGCAGGGCTGCTGGTTCTTTTGACAGTAGACCTGCTAAAGTACTATAAAAAGCAAACCCTTGTCCAGCTATTACAGGAACAATGGATAGTGTTCAGATGGTGTGTGTTAATTATTCTGTTTTTCAGTGTGATTGTTTTTGGTTACTATGGCCCGGGATTTGATTCGGCACAGTTTATTTATTTTCAGTTTTAAAGAAAGCGGGAAGTAAAATTGCAAAAAAAGACATGGATTAACCTATTCAAAAGTATAACCTTTTTCCTGATACTCAGCCTATTGCTGATTAAGGTTATCTCAGTTTTAACTTACAAGGATACCGGAGGGGGAGGAGGTTGGCAGAATTTTTATCGAACTGGCAGGGGTACTGTAGATGTAATGTTTTTCGGAAACAGCCATGTACACTGTACGGTGGATCATGGACTGCTCTGGGATAAGTATGGTATTGCCGGATACACTCTGTCTGCCGGTTCACAGCAGTTGGACAGTACATACTATTTTGTCAAAGAAGGCATTCGGGTACAAAAGCCAAAGGTAGTGGTCGTTGAGGTATATGGAGCACTTTGGGAGGAAATCAGTAATTCGGAAGAAACGGTGTACCGTAATACGTTGGGAATGAGATGGTCTGCCAATTTATGGG
>JBJELR010000016.1:0-5034 GCA_051879255.1 Lachnospiraceae bacterium
ATCTTATTAACAATTTTTAAAAATATTCCAATATTGTATACCACATTTATTGAGACATGCTTTAAGCCCTTTGTCCGATGCAATCAAACTCATATTTTCGTATTTTTATCTACCAAAATGGTGTTTTGCAGTTGCTGCAATCATTGCATCTAAAGAACCAAAATTATGTATCAATGCATAATGAATCATGTCACTTTATTCCCCACAATCAAAGGTGGACGATAAATCCTAAAGTAATCTAAAAAGCAGGAGGAGGGAGGGAAGCTCACGCTTCCCCTTCCCTGTAATTCCACTCAATCTCCACCCGCTTATCCCGATAAACCGTGATTCTCTTAATAAACACATCCACTGCCTCCTGGGTTAATTCCTTCAGACCCGAAAAGCGGAGGATATCCTTCATATCCTGCTTGGGACTACGATACTCCTCTTCCACCCGATCATATTCACTATCTATCTTTTCGGTCTTAGTAGACAGGTCTTCCAGCTGCAAAGTGAGTTCGGCTGTTTTACCGCGATATTCTTCCACACTTAGCTGTCCTGTGGCATAACGCTCATAAAGGGAGCTCTTTTCCTGCAAACAGCTCTGGTACAGCTTTGTGACATCCGCCTTTTCCTTCTTAAGCCTTTCCAGCATTTCCTTCTGTACCAGCTCAAGTGCTTCTCTTTGTTTTACCAGTTCGCCTCGGTACATAAGCTCTCGATAGAGTTCCAGAAGAATAATCTCTTCTAAATGAGAGGCCCTAAAGTATGTACAGCAGTTCTCTATCTGCAACAAGGCGTGTTTTCTGCACCAGAAGTGGTTTGGCATCTTCCCCTTTCCCTTTGGCTTATAGTTCATGGAGTATCCGCAGCCTCCACAGTAAAGTTTTCCAGTAAGGGGATGCTTTTTTCGTTTACGTTTCGTAGACTGCTCCGGGCGAAAAGAAGAGGCAAGGGCAAATTCTTCCGGTGTGACCAGTGGCTCATGGTGAGCAAAAATCACCTTCCACTCCTCCTTTGGCAGTCGGATACCATTTTTGCTTCCTACTGCTTTCCTTATGCTTTTCCCATAGCTCATTTCCCCCAGATAAAAACGATTATTTAATATCGTTCTTACTACTGTGCTGCTCCAGGTATGATGTTCTTTTTGCAGCTTCCTATGGGGATAACGCATCTGAGTTGCAGTGGGAATCTTTTCATCAAAAAGTTTTTTTGCAATCTGCCCACTACTGAATCCCTCTATAGCCAAAGAAAAAATATACCGTACAATCTTTGCTTCTTTAGCATTGACCACTACTACATTTTTCTCTGTCTGACTTTTGGCATAACCCAAGGGTACCTGTCCAAAGACATATTCGCCCCTCCCGCATTTGTTTTTCACTGCTGACTTTACCTTAACCGATACGTCTTTACTGTATAAATCATAAAGCAGGGTTTGAAAGGCAGTATCTATCCCCATGGTATTTCCCTCATGATTCTTACTGTCGTAATGATCATTTAGTGCAATAAACCGGATCCGCAGAAAAGGAAAGATTTGATTAAGATAATCTCCCAGTTCCAGATAGTCTCTGGAAAAACGGGACATATCTTTCACCAGAATACATTGGATCATCCCTTGTTTGACCTGCTTTAGGAGCTCCTGTACTCCCGGTCTGTCCATGTTGGTGCCGGAAAAGCCGTCATCCTGAAACTGGGCTATCTCCATTCCCTGCCATTCCTTATTCCTGTCGATGTATTCTAACAATAGCTTACGCTGGCTGGAAATACTGTTGCTCTCTTCCCCTTCCCCATCTTCCAAAGAAAGGCGAAGGTAGATGGCAATTTTTCTTTTTTTACTCATCTGGCCAGCCCTCCTTCCAGAAAAGCATCGGTATAGGAAAACAACACCTCTATCCGTTTTCCGGGGTAAAGATAGATTTTGCTGATTAACGCCTCAATCAACTCTTTTGTGAGTACCTTGCCTTTCTTCAGTTTAAGCAGGGCACGAACAGCTTTTAAATAACGTTCTCCGTTTCGCTCTAATTCTGCTATCTGCTCTTTATATTGCTGCTCCTGCTTTTCCATTTCCCGAAGTCTTTTTTCTTTCTGCAGGTTGTATGCCACATACTCCTTCTGGGAAATCTTTCCCGCCCGGTAAGCCATATATTGCTCGCTTTCCTCTCCGGTAAGCCTCTCCTTTACCTGAATGGATAAGTGAAGTCTTTTTTCCGCTTCTTTTGCTTTTTGCCTAATGATCTTCTTTGCTTTTTCTAAATCATTCTTTTGTTTACCCAGTCCGGCAGCAAGCTCCACTTCCAATAAAGAAACCAGAAGTTTCTCCAGTTCTATCTTGGAAATACGGTTAGAAGAAGTACATCTGTCGACTTTCGTGGACTTGGCATTCAGGCAAAAATAACTGTCCATTCGGCTTTTCTTGCCATCTGCATAATGCTTTACCTGGCTATGTCTGGTCATTTTCCGTCCACAGACACCACAAAACAATACCATATCAAAGATATTTTCCTCTAAGGGACAGCCTTCTGTAGGATGGTTTTGTGCTTTTGTCCTTTCTGAAAGTTTTCGACAGATTTCTGCTGTACGATTAAATAACGCTTTTTCAACCAGGGGTTCATGAGTATTTTCTTTCCTTACCCACTCTTCTTTTCCCTTATGGATGCGGTTTCTTTCATCCCGCGCTGTGATACTGGTTTTTCCCTGTATCAGCTTCCCCATATAAGTTTCACTTTTTAAGATTCGCTCCACTGCACCTTTATCCCAGCCCTTGTAGGGAACATCCAACGGGCAGTAAACCTCCCCTGTTTTTCGGTAAACTGCCGGAGGATTAATCTTCCTTTTGTTTAGCTCGTTCGCTACCGCCGTATAACTTTCTGTCTCAACAAACTGTTCATAAATAAAACGAATGATCTCTGCCGTATTCTCGTCCGTCTTCAGTTTCCTTACTTTCCCCTCCCAAGCTGCAACATAACCGTAAGGAGCAGGTCCACCAACATAAGAGCCTTCTTCCCGTCTCTGGGCAAGGGAATGTTTTGCTTTCCTGGAAAAATCCTTGGCATACAGATCATTCACCAGATTTTTGATTTCGGAAGTGATCTGTTTTTTCTCATTTCCCTCTATGCCAGTGTCAAAGCCTTCTATTACTGCGATAAATCGTACCCCCAAAAAAGGAAATATCTTTTCAATATAGTTTCCTGCTTCCAGATAATTCCTGCCAAAGCGGGACAGGTCTTTGACAATAATGCAGTTAATGTCTCCCATACGGACATCCTGCATCAGCCGCTCAAAGCCGGCCCGGTTAAAATTGGTTCCGGTTTTTCCTAAATCGGTATAGCAATCTACCACTTCAATCTTATCCTGATGGTTTTGGTTCCAGTTCTCTACAAAAGACTTGGCAATCTCAATCTGCCCCTCTGCCGATTCACTTTTGGAAATCTTCTTTCCATCAGGCTTATCCTGATCAGAAGAAAGTCTGGCGTAAATCCCGGCTCGGTAAATCTTATGTATAAAGGGCTGATTCTTAAGTGTATTCTTTTTTTCCAAAGAAACCGTAACCCTGCGTTTTGATACTCTTCCCATACTTACACACTCCTTCCTCCACCGCCTTTCTGCCCGGAAAGGGTGCGTGCATATTCCTGCATGATTCGGTATTCATCCTGCAAATAAAATTCCATCTCTATTCGCTTATTCTCATAGATATAGATACCTTTTACCAGGCTGACTAACGTGTGTCGATCCAATTCTTCCAAACTGAGGCTTTCTTTGAATTTTTCCAAACGTCCCACACTGGCCATACCATCTGCCCACATTTGCTGAATCCGTTTTTCCTGCTCCTGCTCTGCTTTGTTCAACTGCTCAAGCCTTCCTGCAAACTCCTTCTTAAGCCGTTCAAATTCTTCCCTTGTGATGATTTCTTGACGAAGATCCTCATCCAGTCCCTTACAAAGCCGGTAATACTTATCCTGCTCCTGTTTGATGCGGATAAACTCTTTCTGGCATCCGCTAACTGCCTTTAGACTTACCTTTTGTTTTCTCGTTTCCTGAAAAAGCCTATCTTTTTGCAAAAAATCATTGGCATAACGGCGTACAGCAAGATTCACCAATTCTGTTAAGGTACTTTCTTCTATACTGTGACGGCTGCAGCCCTGTCCCCGGTTTTTCGTGGAACAAATATAGTAGATTTTTTCTGATTGCTTATAACGAACCTTTCTGCGGATCATCTGCTCCCTGCAGTCTGCACAAAAGAGGATTCCCATAAACAGGCTGATCTCTTTCCCCTCCGGGCTGACTCTTCCATCCCTTTTCAACAGGTTCTGTACCGTTTCAAAATCACTGGCTGTCACAATGGGTTCATGGGTATTTTCTACCCGAACCCATTCTTCCTTGGGTTTTTCTACGCTTATGTTTACCTTATAGTTCACTTTCTGGGTCTTTCCCTGCAAAAGGTGTCCAAGATATACTTCATTGGTCAGAATCCTCTTCACCGAAGCACTACTCCAAAGACTGTCCTTTCTTCCTGCAAAGCCTCCCCGAAAATTGATGCCGGTGGATTTTTTATATTCCTTCGGGGAAAGGATAGATAACCCATTTAACTTCTCTGCAATGGCAGAAACTGCCATCCCTTCAATCTTCCAGCGAAAAATTTTTCGGACATCCTGGGCTGCATATTCATCCACAACCAGCTTATTTTTCTCCCTCACAGACTTTCGATAACCATACACGGCAAAGGGAGCCAGACATTCTCCTGCCTTTCGTTTCACTGCCAGCTGACTCTTTACTTTATCCGAAATGTCCCGGCAATAGGAATCGTTAATAAAGTTTTTTACCGGAAGAACGATATGCTTTTCTCCTGCATCTGCCGATAAGCTGTCATAGTGATCGGTTAAGGCGATAAAACGCACACCAAGAGCAGGAAATACCTTCTCCAGGTATTTTCCCGTCTCAATATAATCACGTCCAAAACGGGACAAGTCTTTTACCACCACACAGTTTACTCTGCCCGCTTCAACATCCTGCATCATTCGCTTAAATTCTGGTCGGTGAAAATTGCTGCCGGAATAG
>JBJELR010000017.1:0-5022 GCA_051879255.1 Lachnospiraceae bacterium
CCAGAACCGGTGCTGACCGCCAGCATACCGCCAATCAGACCCGGCGTGAGACCCATAATCTGCAATCTGCCCGGCACTGCCGCGTAATTCATTTACTGCATCCACCACTTCTTTATTGATTCCCTGAATCTTATTTGCCGTTTCCCTACTGCTGTCTGCCAGCTTACGGATCTCATCTGCTACAACGGCGAAGCCTCTCCCTGCTTCTCCTGCTCTTGCCGCTTCAATGGAAGCATTTAATGCCAATAGATTCGTCTGGCTGGAAATACTGAGTATCTCACCGGTAAGCTGATCCACCTTTTCTACATTTTTGCTGTTAGTGATTGCCGCCTGTAGTCCGGCAACAATTTCTTCAAT
Organism: Lachnospiraceae bacterium; assembly: GCA_051879255.1. Classification (GTDB taxonomy): domain Bacteria; phylum Bacillota; class Clostridia; order Lachnospirales; family Lachnospiraceae; genus SFDP01. The sequence goes on from JBJELR010000017.1 coordinate 358, forward strand.
CATCTGTCCGGTCTGAAGTTTGTGCTTCTGCGCTGTGTCTCTTAATTGAGTTGCCCGTTCCTTCATCGCTTCTGTGTAACCGGAAATACTGTCAGATGCATCGGCAATTACGTCAATATGATCACTCACCTGATGAATATCAGTATCAATCTGTGTACTGGAGGAAGCTATTTCCCCTATGGAAGTACTAAGTCCCTGTACCTCCTCGGCTATTTCTTTTGTCTTGCTGCCCATAGCCCCGTATTTTTTCTCCAGTTCAGTTAAGGCCTGCTTTATTTCTTCCTCTTTCCCGGATTCCTCCTTCTCCTCCAGACTATCTGTAGCTTCCACTATCTCAATTTCCGTTTCAGGCTGTCTGCCCAAAAAAAGAAGGAGAAAAAGCAAAAGCCCCAACGAAATAATCTGTAAGGGGATGGTTAATATGCCAAAAAAGCTGCCCAGACTGGTAAGAAGCATTACCACTACCAGTAAAATGAGTATCATTAGTTTATTCTCTTTCATCTCAAGTTCCTCTCTATCCTTCTACAATTAAATATCTCCCATCATTAAGGGCAAAAATTTCATCTGCAGACAGTATTTCTTCTTCATCCGCTCCTTCCAAATCGACTCCCTGCTCATCGAAATATTCCCAAACCTCTTTGGGTGAGTGCACAACTACTGCCATGCACTCCTCCAAAAACACTTCAGCTTCTTCTCTTGAATGAGCCACAGGCTCCGGAAAAAGCTGATGTTGATTTTCTAAAAAGCACTGCAGAACAGCATCATCAAATTCCTGCATTTTTTTCCTCCTTTCCGAAGCCTTAACAGCTCTGCTCTTTCTGCTTAAATAAAATTTACTCCTTTTTCTTCTCCAATTCAAGGTTGATTTTTTTTAATTCCTGATATAGACGCCCCACAGGTAAACCTACCACATTAGAATACTCTCCTCGGATCCCCTTAATATAAGCTCCAAAGGCTCCCTGAATTCCATAGGCTCCGGCCTTATCAGCATAATCCTTCGTGGCAAGATATGCCCGGATTTCTTCTTCACTCATGGAATATACCTCTACCTGGGTTTCTTCATAGAAGCTGCTTCCCTGCAGCCTTCCCTCGGCATCCACATACATGAGAGCTACTCCGGTATATACCTGATGGGTATTTCCCTGCAAATCAGACAGTGTATGGAATGCTTCCTCCTCTGACTTTGGCTTGCCCAGAATCTGATTGTTCCATACGACAATGGTATCTGCACCTAAAACCAGTTTTCCTGCCAGGTTCATGGCTATTGCTACATCCTCTGCCTTCCCTCTGGCTAATCTTTGTACGATCTCAGGAGGGGTATCTCCTTCTATTTTTTCTTCTTTAAAGCTGGGCATCACCCGATAGGGGATCCCAATCTGCTCCAGCAGCTCTCTCCTTCTTGGAGAAGCTGATGCAAGTATGATATCTTCCATTTTTTATTCTTCCTTCCACGTGTGGGCAGCCGGAATAAATACCCGCTGCTTTATCCCATTCTTTCCTTCAACGCTTTCCTCTCTGGCCTCTTTTACGAAAGCATCCTGAGAGGAATAAGCCTCTTTCCCCCGTCGATCCACCTTTTCATAGCTGCCATCGGAAAGCATTATACTGGCTTTCAGTGTATCCCTAAGCTCTCCCTCTAATATGTGAAAGGCTTTTTTCTTCAGTTTAGGCTCCTCAATGGGAAACAAGAGTTCCACACGACGTTCCAGATTGCGGGGCATCCAGTCTGCACTGGAGCAATAGATTTCTTCTTTACCACCATTTTCAAAATAAAAAATACGGCTATGCTCCAAAAACTGTCCTACAATAGAGCGTACTCGAATATTCTCGCTGATTTGGGGGATTCCCACCTTTAAGCAGCAGATTCCTCTAATAATCAGATCAATCTCCACACCACTGCTTGATGCCTCATAAAGGGCGGCAATCACATCCTTATCACAAAGGGAATTCATTTTCGCAATGATTCTGGCCGGCTCACCCTTTAAGGCATGATTTTTTTCCCGTTCAATCAGATACAGAAATTTATCCTTCAGCCACAGCGGAGCAACTGCCAGCTTATTCCAGCTTAAGGGCTCAGAATAGCCGGAAAGCATATTGAATACAGCCGTAGCATCTTCTCCAAAGGCCTCCTTACAGGTGAACAGTCCTACATCAGTATAAAGCTTTGCTGTAGCATCATTATAATTTCCCGTTCCAAGATGAACGTATCGCCGAATCCCATCTTCTTCCTTACGCACTACTAAAGTAATCTTACTATGGGTCTTAAGCCCCACCAACCCATAAATTACATGGCAGCCGGCTTGCTCCAGCTTTCTTGCCCAGACAATATTATTTTCTTCATCAAAGCGGGCCTTAAGCTCTACCAGTACGGTCACCTGCTTGCCATTTTCCGCCGCCTGAGCCAAAGCGGCAATGATGGGTGAGTTTCCACTGACACGATATAGTGTCTGCTTGATGGCCAAAACCTGACTGTCCTTTGAAGCCTGACGAATGAATTCCACCACCGGGGCAAAGGTTTGATAGGGATGGTGCATGAAAATATCCTGCCTTCGGATACAGGCAAAAATATCCTCTCCCTCCGGTATTTCCGGTATCGGTTGGGGTTCATGTCGGGGCGTTTTATGGTCTTCAAAGCCTTCCAGTCCATATAGCTTCATACATACCGTTAAATCCAATGGGCCGTCAATAAAATAGATGTCCTCCTCCTCTACCTGAAGCTCCTCTTTTAAAATGTTCAGCAGCTTTTTATCTATCCGTTCTGCCACCTCCAGACGGATAACCTGTCCCCACTGGCGTTTTTTAATCTGCTTCTCAATTTCCTTCAGCAAATCCTCTGCCTCATCCTCCTCAATCGTCAGATCCGCATTTCGCATAATCCGGAAAGGATAGGTACAGACGATATCATAGTTTAAAAACAGTTTTCCTATATTTCGTTCAATGACCTCCTCCAGAAGAATGACTGCTCGCCGATTTTCCCTGCAGGGTACTTCAACTACTCTTGGCAGAACACCGGGCACCTGTACGGTAGCAAACTCAACCTCCTTTTTTTCTTTTTTCCGATTACTGATTAAGGCACCAATGTTCAGAGTCTTGTTGCGAATCAGGGGAAACGGTCTGGAGGAGTCCACCGCCATAGGGGTCAATACCGGATAAATGGCTTCTTCAAAGTAGCGATCCACATATTCAGCCTGCTCCTTCGTTAAATCTTCATGACGGCCGATAATCTGTAAACCATTTTGCAAAAGCAGAGGGCAAAGGGATCGGTTATAAGTAGAATACTGCATATTGACCAGTTCATGCGTAACCTTATTCAACTGCTCAAGCTGTTGAGCAGGGGTCATCCCGGCAATATCCTTTTTCGTATACCGGGCATTAACCATATCCTTCAAAGAAGCCACTCTGACCATGAAAAACTCATCCAGATTGGAAGCCGTAATACTTAAAAATTTCAACCTTTCCCATAAAGGATTCTGTTTGTCTCTGGCTTCATGTAAAACCCGTTTATTGAATAAAATCCAGCTAAGCTCCCGGTTCCAATAATTGGCGGGATCTAAAAATTTATTTTTCATTGCTTCCTAATTCCTTTTCTTTTTATCTGCCAATGGTTCTCTTCTGCTTAATTTTGGGACGTATACTGTATACTTCTTCAAAGAAATCTGCCCGTCCTCCCATAAGTCCCTGCTCCAGGGTAATATCTTCATCGGTGCTGACGGTTATAAACAACGTATTATCCTTTAATGCTACCTGGGTATCCTTAAATTTCTGCTTATGGCTTCTATCCAGTGCATTGGCCACCTTTAAAATGGCTGTCAGCTTAGCGATAATCATGTATGCTTCTCTATCCAGGGTGGAATTTCTGGCCACTTCCTCGTAATAGCCAAACCGCTGATGATTGTATTTTACCACATTTGCCACAATCTCCCGTTCCACATGGGAAAGCCCAATAATCTCCGTAGAAAGAATGATATTATAGGAACACTCTCCCAGATTGCTCATGCTGATGTACTTTCCGCAATCATGAAGAATGGTTGCCAGAATCAGCAACAGTCTCTCCCGTTTTCCCAATCCATGTATCTTTTTCATATGGTCAAAAATATTAAGAGCAATCTTTTCCAGAGTCTCACTTCTTTTTTTATTTCCCATATAGCGTTTGCTGATATTAAGGGCGCAGGCAATAATGTCCTGTTCAAAATCATGGGTTTCCTTTAACAGCCCCTTCTTCTGTCCATACTCAAAACCGATTCCGTCACATAGCACAATCCCCGGTGACCAGAGCTGACTGGCTCCCATTACCTTCATGCATCTTCTGATAATTACAGAAGAAATAAAAATCAGCTCCATATTTTCTTCCGTTATTCCAAACCTTCCGGACAGGTCTGCAAAGGAATGGTGTCTTGCCAGCATCAAATACTCATTGAACCGCTCGTAGCTTAAATGAGCCGTATGGCCTCCCTCCTTTTCATATTTTTGCATAAAGAGGGATACATAATCATCTACCACAATGATGTTTTCAATTTCCCTGTCCTTAAGGTACATCTTTTTAAATACTGCCAACTGCGTACTTACCGTCTCATCCAAAAGACTCTCATATTTACTGTTATTGCTGGCCAGTTGACGGATTCTTTCTTCCAGTCGGCAGGAGTCAACGTATAGAAATTGGCTATT
>JBJELR010000018.1:0-4978 GCA_051879255.1 Lachnospiraceae bacterium
AGTGACACGAGGATTTTCAGTCCTCTGCTCTACCAACTGAGCTATCTGGGCATGACTGACACCCTCATGACTCACAACATATGGAATTATACAATGTGTTGTTTCTATTGTCAAGTACCATTTATCAAATTAAAATTTTCTTTTTTATTATAAAAATAAGTATTAGAATTCCTCTGCCCTTCTTAAATTATGATGAATTAAATGATTTGTGTACAGAAGAACTCCTGTACAAAGATATTAAACTGAATGATACGGCTGTTAAATTAAGATCTGTATTAGATTGGGCATTTCTATCTAAGGCTATGTTCTGGCTTGTTTTCCCTGTTACATACTTTCTTCAAATTGCTCTGGTGCTTCTGCCTTAGCGGCTGCCTTCAGCATATCAGCTAATACCGTCAAATCAGTTTCTTCACCGATACGTTGACGCAGCTTCTCCGTCATTAGTCCTTTACTCTACAATAGCAATATAATACTTTCCGCCATTCCTACTGCCATTCCTACTGCCATTCCTTCAGCCTTACCTTTTCGATACTCATCTCTTAACATCAGTTGTAATGACATATACTTACTCCCCATTTCCCGGCTTTGCTTCACCTTCCGAATACTTTTCTGCAGTTGCTCTACATAGGCATCCTGATAATCTTTGCCTTTTTCCGGTTCATGCTCTCCGATAAAGGTAAGAAAATGCATTAACTCCTTGGAAATCTCCTCTGGATTTTTCCCTTTGTGCTTAGGAAAATGCTTCTGCTCCCGTCTGCCAAATACAGACTCTTATTCTCCAGACACAGGCTTTCAAAGCTATATTATGAATTCGCTCAACCTTTATGCCAAGAAGCATTTCCAAAAAACGTTTGCAGTTATCTCCCTGCTGCATAACTGCCGCAAAGAGAAAGTTATCACGAATGGTTAACTCATTTAATTTTTTAATGCTATTCATTGGTTTCCTCCTATGACAGAGGAATTCTATACCAAATATAGCACGTAATAACTAAATTGTCTATATTTATTTTCATAAAAACAGCAAGTCCTGACGTATTTATCTGTACGCCGGACTTGCTGTCATCATACACCAACTAAAAAATTAGAACAATTCTCTTATCCTAATGCACTGCTTCTGTCTATGTCGCCGGTATGCAGCATCTTCTCTGCCAGCTCACTTAAAGGCTTCTTGTAGAATTCTTCATACAGCGCTTGAATTTCTTTATTTTCATGACTCTTACGATTAGCCAGGTTAACATCTCTCTGATAGAGATTACGGATACGCTGTTCCCGCAGGGCATCTCCTTTAAACTCTTTATCCTTAGGCTGTCCGCCTCCGCCGATGCAGCCACCGGGGCAGGTCATTACTTCAATAAAGTGATATTCCTTTTCCCCTTTCTTTAGCTGTTCAATTACCTTTCTGGCATTTCCGGTACCATAAATAACAGCCACATTAACCGGCATATCCCCAACAGTCAGGCTGGCTTCCTTCACTCCCTCCAGTCCTCTTACGGGCTGTAAATCAAAGAGTAAGTCCGGTGCCTGTTCTTTCGTAATAAATTCATAGGCAGTACGCACTGCTGCCTCCATAACACCACCGGTATTTCCAAAAATTACACCTGCACCGGAGGCCTCACCCATCAGGGAATCATAGGTTTCATCATTAAGGGCTGCAAAATCAATTCCTTTCATTCTTGCCCACATTCCCAGTTCTCGGGTGGTGATACAATAATCCATATCCCGCATATCTTCAATGCCCAGATACTCTCCTGCTGCCTTCATTTCTTCTCTGCGAATCTCAAATTTCTTTGCTGTACAGGGAGTCAGACATACATTCACGATACTTTTCGGATCAATTCCCATTTTCTTGGCAAAATAGGTCTTAATTGTAGGACCCTGCATACCAATAGGGCTCTTTGCACTGGAAATATTCTCCCGAAGTTCAGGATAATATGTTTCCACAAATTTTACCCAGGCAGGGCAGCAGCTTGTAAATTGAGGAAGCGGCTTATCTTTTTTCACAATACGTTCAATCAGTTCACTGGCTTCTTCCATGATCGTAAGGTCTGCGCCAAAAGCTGTGTCCAATACATAGTCCACACCTAATTTTCTTAATAGGGCAACCATCTTGCCTTCCACAAAGCTTCCGTCGGGCATTCCAAATTCTTCACCAATTCCCACCCGAACAGAAGGAGATGTGCTGACAATAACTACCTTGGAAGGGTCTTCAATAGCCTGAATAACCTGACCAAATTCATACTGCTCAGTAATAGAACCTGTAGGGCACACATTGGCGCATTGTCCACAATTAATACAGATTGCGGTATCATTCGTTTTCTCCAAATCATAGTGTCCCAAAACGGTAATGTAATCCTGACAAATATTTTTGCACTGTCCGCACTTGATACATTTTTCTTCCCAACGCTGGATAGATACATTATCCTTTTCAATAGGTACTCTGATTTCCGGTGATAAATGTTTGCTCATAGCCTTTTCCTCCTTAGCATTCCTTTGCATTTAATAAAATGAGAATGATTCTCATTATTATTATATCACTCTTTTTTCTTCTGTCAATAAAATTGCATCTATTTTCATACAATATCTCTATATTTTAAAAAAACTTTTTCTTTTTAAAATATATAATTTCAAGAGCAACAATCAGAACTGCTGCCAGGATAACCACACAATAACCATATTTCCAATGCAGCTCCGGCATATAAGCAAAATTCATCCCATACCAGCCTGTCAATAAGGTAAGGGGCAGAAACAACGTGGTCACTATGGTCAGAATACCCATTACCCGATTCTGTCCGGCATCCTGCTGTGACTGATATAATTCACGAAGCTGGAGAATGTTTTCACGAAGCAGCTGCACATAGCTTTGAAGCCGCTCTGTTCTGTGCATATAGCCACACCAGGAATCAGTGTTTTCCGCAGACACAGGACATATACCGGACTGCATCAGTTCTCCAATATCGGTTAACTGTTCATAATAGGCATTTAATTCTGAAAGCTTTCTGCGATACTTCGTAAGCATGGCAAAAAAATCTTCCGGAGTTTTGTCATTCAATCCATCCTCCAGCTCCTCCAACTCCTTTTCCAAATGGGACAGATAAAAAATATCATCTTCAATTATTTTTTCCATAATTTTTAAAAAAAGCTGCTGTGGGGAGCGGATATCCTGCAGCATATCCGTTTGTTTATCTACCCACTGCTTCAAATTTCCGCTGCCCTCAATAAAAAACAGAGCCTCTTTCGTCATATAGATCCCAAAGGATATCTGGGGCGAGCGCTCCTTACTCTTTTGGGGAATGCGGAGTGTTCCTATCATACAATCCTTAACTATCTCTGCCTTACAATAGCGAATGGAGCCAAGACTGTGCACCAGCTCCTTTCCATGGATGAATTGCTCCTTTGCCCCCTGAAAACCATCTGCATCCATAATCGTGAATATCTTACTGTTTTTTTGTTCTCCTTCCATATCCGCCTCCTTCTTCATGCAAAAGCTAACACCATTCACATACTTTCCCCTATACTGACCTGTTTATCCTGATTATTTTAGGAAGTGTAGCCATAAAAACACAAAGTGATGCAGCCTATGCTTTAAAGGTCTGATATAACCCTTTAATCGCCTCCTGAATCATTTCCTCACTTAATGAGGAATAGTTAATGACAAAGATATGTTCCACCTCTGCGGGGGCATGTGCATAATACTGCGATAGAGAGGATATTTTAATCCCATTTTGTTCTGCTTTTTTACAAAACTCCTCATCAGAGAGTTTCGTTTCTATTTTCATCAAAAAATGTAATCCGGCATCTTCTTCGGAAATAGATACATGAGAAGCCAACGGGCTGTTTTGTATACACGACAACAGATAGTCCCGTTTATTATGATAATAATTGCGCATCCGATTCAGATGCTTTTCAAAGTAACCCTGCTCAATAAAATGTGCTAATGTATACTGTTCAAAATTAGAAACCGTACAGGAATAAAACGAGAGCTTGGCATAAAATTCATTAATCAGATGCTTTGGCAGAACCATATAGCTGATACGCACAGTAGAGGCCAACGTTTTAGTAAAGGTATTGATATAAATTACCTTTTCCTGAACATCTATACTTTGAAGCGTAGGAATGGGTCTTCCGGTCAGCCGAAACTCACTGTCATAATCATCTTCAATAATGTATCTGGAGTCTGATTTGGCTGCCCAGCCTAAAAGCTCATATCTTCTGCTGATTGGCATGACTATCCCCGTAGGAAAATGGTGAGAGGGGGATAAGTGGACCACGTCCACTTCATGACTTTCCAAATCCGATATCCTGATCCCGGAATCATCCATAGCAATATGCTCACATAAAACACGATGGCTGCCGTATATTTTGGCAATCTTATGATAACCCGGGTCTTCTACCGCATATTTTTTTTCTGTTCCCAAAAGCTGTATGATCAGGCTATATAAATATTCTGTCCCTGCACCAATGATAATCTGCTGAGGAGAAACCTGCAGGCCATGAAACTCACTTAAATGCAGGGCAATCGCCCGACGTAATGGCAGAATTCCACCACAGGGAGGATTCGTCATTAAATCGGTCTGATTGCCGCTTAGCAGTTCCCGGATCAGTTTAGACCATATGGAGAAGGGAAAGTTTTCTGAACAGGTCTGATTACTGGTAAAATCTGCAATATATGTGGACTTTCCTGACGTCAACTGGATATTCTCCATAGATAAAGAGGGGGACACCGAATTAATTGTGGATTGAATATCTGTAACGAAATACCCCTTCTTAGTAACTGCATAAATGTATCCTTCTGCAATTAATTGGGCATAGGCATTTTCTACTGTGATGGTGCTTATACCCAGATTTTTTGCAAAGCTGCGTTTTGAGGGAAGCTTCGTTCCGGCACACAAATTCCCCTGTAAAATGTCATTTTTAATGCATTTATACAAATGCCCATAGAGGGAATCTGACCCTAAATCAGCAAAAGAATACGTCAACA
>JBJELR010000019.1:0-4973 GCA_051879255.1 Lachnospiraceae bacterium
TTACTGCTTTCTGCCTATGTACAGGAGGCGGGATGTTAGGCGGGATGCTCTCTTAAGAAGGCTTGGCACTCCGGCTGTTTGCCAAATTTCCAAGAAAATACTTTCCCTGAAAGAGGATGTGTGGTATACTAATAAAAAATTTATGCTACATAGGGTCAGCAAAGGCTGCCCGGAGTAAGGAGGCTTCAGGATGAAACGTATCAAAACTTTAACCACAAGAGACTATAAGGAATCCATGAAAAAGGGTGGCTGCGGTGAATGCCAGACCTCTTGCCAGTCGGCATGCAAAACTTCCTGTACGGTAGGAAACCAGAGCTGCGAGCAGGTTAAATAAGTTAAATAGGAAAAAACAGATATTGTCGGATAGCAGACTCGAGGCTGTAGCAGTGGATATTGCTGTAGTCTCGGGTCTGTTTCTAGTAATGAGGAAGGAAAATAAGAAAATGATTCATCAATACATCAATAATGGCTATCATATTGTTTTGGATGTGAACAGTGGCTCTGTTCATGTTGTGGACCAGTTGGTCTATGAGGCGATTCCTTTGCTGGAATCTGTATTTACAAGAGAAAATTTGGAGAAGGGCAATGAGGAGAAACAGGAGCTTTTTTCCAAAGCCTTAGAAGCTTTGGAGGGGTTGGAGGCTTCATGGGAGGATAAAAAAGAGATTGTAGAGGATATTTTTACCCTGGCAGCAAAAGAGCAACTGTATACGGATGATTTATATGAGGAATACATTGACGAATTTAAGGAGAGGGAAACGGTAGTCAAGGCTCTCTGTCTGCATATTGCCCACGACTGCAATCTGGCCTGCAAATACTGCTTTGCCCAAGAGGGAGAGTATCATGGAAGAAGAGAAATGATGAGTGCAGAGGTAGGAAAGAAGGCACTGGATTTTCTGGTAAAGAATTCCGGAAACAGAGTGAATCTGGAGGTGGATTTCTTTGGTGGAGAGCCGCTAATGAACTGGCCGGTGGTCAAGGAGCTGGTGGCCTACGGCCGGAGTCTGGAGGAACCTTTTCATAAGAAGTTTCGCTTCACCCTAACCACTAACGGGGTTTTATTAAATGATGAAATCCTGGAGTTTTTAAATAAGGAAATGAGTAATGTGGTGTTAAGCATTGATGGCAGAAAGGAAGTTCATGATTATATGAGGCCTTTTCGCGGCGGCCAGGGCAGCTATGAGGGCATTGTTCCCAAATTTCAAAAGCTGGCAGAAAGCCGGGGGCAGATGAATTACTATGTGCGGGGAACCTTCACTCACAATAATCTGGATTTTGCCAAGGATGTTCTCCATCTGGCAGATTTGGGCTTTCAGCAGATTTCAGTGGAGCCTGTGGTGGCTGATCAAAAGGAAGGCCATGCCTTGAAGGAGGAGGATATTCCCAGACTCCTGGAGGAGTATGACAGGTTGGCAGTGGAACTATTGAAGCGAAAAAAAGCCGGGAAAGGGGTAAATTTCTTCCATTTTATGATTGACCTTGAGGGAGGCCCCTGTGTGGCTAAAAGACTGACCGGCTGTGGCTCCGGAACGGAATATCTGGCGGTTACCCCCTGGGGAGATTTGTATCCCTGCCATCAATTTGTTGGACAGGAGGATTTCCTGTTAGGAAATGTAGAGGAAGGGATTGTACGTAAGGATCTGGTTAAGGAATTCAAGTGCTGTAATGTGTATGCCAAGGAAAAATGCCGAAACTGCTTTGCTAAATTTTACTGCAGCGGAGGCTGTGCGGCCAATTCCAATAATTTCCATGGCAATATTAACGATACCTACGATTTGGGCTGTACTCTGCAGAAGAAGCGTATTGAGTGTGCAATCATGATGCAGGCAGCTTTAAATGAGGAAGAATAAGTTTACGGGAAGTAAAGGATAGAAAAAGTAAGATGAATAAGAGAAAAGCAATTGTCAGTCTGCTAATCATTGGCTTGGCACTGGCAGCAGGAGTCTATTTGGCGATTTTTGGGATAGATGAGAAAAAAACAGGGTCACTTTTTTCCGTAAAAAAGGGACTGGATCTGGCCGGAGGAGTGAGCATTACCTATCAGGTAACAGGGGAGGAGAATCCCACCGGGGCAGATATGGCAGATACCGTTTATAAGCTGCAGAAACGAGTGGAGAATTACAGTACGGAGGCTTTTGTCTATCAGGAAGGAAGCAATCGGATCAACATTGAGATTCCGGGAGTGTCGGATGCTAACCGGATTCTTGAGGAGCTGGGAAGACCGGGCTCCTTAATCTTCAGAGATAGTGAAGGAAAAGAAGTATTATCCGGTACCGATATTGCGGATGCAAAGGCAACAACACAAAGGGATGAACTGGGCAATAATCGTTTTGTGGTGGCACTGACCATGACAAAAGAGGGAACGGCAAAATTTGCACAGGCTACAAAGGAAGCGGCCCCCAATCGTGATATTATTTATGTGGTGTACGATGGGCAGGTGGTTTCTTCTCCAACGGTAGAAAACCCTATTCTGGATGGGCAGTGCGTAATTCAGGGAATGGCTTCCTATGAAGAAGCAGAAAATCTGGCCAGCATTATCCGCATTGGAGGATTGAAGCTGGAACTGGAGGAGCTGTCCTCAAAGGTAGTGGGAGCCCAGCTTGGCTCTGCGGCAATAGAAACCAGTCTGAAGGCAGGGGCCATCGGCATGCTGTTGGTTATGCTGTTTATGGTCGTGGTTTATCTGATTCCGGGACTTGCAGCCTCTATTGCGCTTATCCTCTATGTGGTGCTGATGATTCTTTTACTGAATGCTTTTGATTTAACGCTGACCTTGCCGGGAATAGCGGGAATCATTCTGTCCATAGGAATGGCGGTAGATGCCAACGTAATCATTTTTGCCCGAATCAGAGAGGAGCTGGCAGGGGGAAAAGTGGTTAAAGTTGCCATAAAAACCGGTTTCCAAAAGGCACTTTCGGCGATTTTAGATGGAAATATTACCACCCTGATTGCTTCTCTCGTATTGGGAATTATGGGTACCGGAAGCATAAAGGGCTTTGCACAGACTTTAGCACTGGGGATTCTGCTGTCCATGTTTACTTCCCTGGTGATTACCCGGCTGCTTGTTAATGCCTTTTTTGCTTTGGGAATAAGAGGAGAAAAATTCTACGGTTCCATGGGAAAAATCAGGCAGATTAATTTCTTGTCGAAAAAAGCAGTATTTTTCAGTCTTTCATTGATTCTGATTCTTATTGGCTTTGTTTTCATGGGAATCCGCAAAGCAAATACAGGAGATGGTTTAAATTACAGTCTGGATTTTAAAGGAGGAACGGTGACGAATATCATTCTTCCGGAGGAAATGAGTATTGAGGAGATCGATCGTCAGGTTGTTCCCATCGTAGCCGAAACAATTGGAGGAGGGGAGGTTATTCCCCAGAAGGTGCAGGGAAGCAATGAGGTGGTGTTAAAGACCAGGACACTTTCTGTACAGGAGAGGGAGCAACTTAACCTTGCTCTGGCGGAAAGCTTTGGAATTGACCCGACTAAGATTACCGCAGAAACCATTAGTCCTACCATTAGCAGCGAAATGCGCTTTGATGCGGTTGTAGCAGTAATTATTGCCACTGTCTGTATGCTGATTTATGTAGGGATTCGCTTTAAGGATATTCGCTTTGGAGCCAGCAGTGTGTTCGCTCTTTTGCATGATGTATTGGTGGTTCTGGCCTTTTATGCGGTGGCGGGAATAGCGGTAGGCAATACCTTTATTGCCTGTATGCTGACCATTGTAGGATATTCTATTAATGCCACCATTGTAATCTTTGACCGGATACGGGAGAATCTGTATCTGGAAAAGAAAAAGCAGGATCTGGCACAGGTAGTAAATTTAAGTATTAATCAGACCTTAAGCAGAAGTATTTTCACCTCCCTGACTACTTTTATTATGGTAGCAGTACTCTATCTTTTAGGAGTTACCTCTATTAAAGAATTTGCTCTGCCTTTAATGGCAGGAATAATCTGCGGTACCTATTCCTCCATATGTCTGGCAGGGGCTTTATGGTATGTGCTGAAAAAGAAAGAGAAGAAAAAGGATTAGCAGCAGTATGGCAAAATGGTTTGTTTCTGCCAAAAGGGCAGACTTTGAAGAAATAGGAAAGGCCTTTGGAATCAGCCCGGTATTGGCCAGAATCATCAGAAACCGGGATATTATAGGAAATGAGGCCATTGAAAAATACCTCTATGGCAGTAAAAAGGACTATTATGCCGCCGATTTGATGAAGGATATGGATAAGGCCGTAGGGCTGCTTTGGGAAAAAATCAGAGCAGGAAAGCCTATTCGAATTATCGGTGACTATGATGTGGATGGAATTTGTTCTACCTGTATCTTAAAAAAGGGGCTTAAGCTTTGTGGGGCTGTGGTAGATACGGTAATTCCCCATCGCATTAAGGATGGCTATGGAATCAATGAACAGCTCATCCGGGATGCGGCAGAAGAAGGGATAGATACCCTGATTACCTGTGACAATGGCATTGCAGCCAGGCAGCAGCTTACCTGTGCAGCCTCCCTTGGGCTGACCTGTATTATTACGGATCACCATGAAGTACCCTATGAATTAAAGGAAGGGAAGAAGCAGTATATCCTGCCCCAGGCTGCGGCTGTGGTAGATCCAAAGCAGGAGAACTGTACTTATCCGAATAAGAACATCTGCGGGGCAGGAATTGCCTGGAAGCTGGTGGAAAGGTTATGGGAGCAGATTAGTGTTCCAACGAAGGCTCATCGGGAGATTCTGGAACTGGCAGCAGTGGCAACGGTCTGTGATGTAATGATTTTATTGGATGAAAACAGAATTCTGGTCAAGGAAGGCCTGGCCAGCATGGCAGAGGCAGCAAACCCCGGGCTGGCAGCCCTTCTTAAGGTACATGACATTGATCCAAAGCAGGTATCTGCTTATCATCTGGGCTTTACCATCGGGCCTTGCTTGAATGCTACGGGACGCCTGGACACCGCCAAAAGGGCCTTGGAGCTTTTGGAATGC
>JBJELR010000020.1:0-4959 GCA_051879255.1 Lachnospiraceae bacterium
GGATAAAGAGGAAATCGGCAGCGTGGGAGCTACCGGTATGCAGTCCAGATTCTTTGAAAATACCGTTGCGGAAGTGCTGAATCTTGTGGGAGAATATAGTGAATTGAACCTGAGAAGATGCCTGGCTGCCTCGGATATGCTTTCCTCTGACGTAAGCTCAGCCTATGACCCCACCTTTGCTTCCTCCTTTGATAAAAAGAATGTGGCATTTATGGGACAGGGAATGGTATTCAACAAATTCACCGGAGCAAGAGGAAAAAGTGGTTCCAATGATGCTAATGCAGAATATATTGCCCATATCCGCAAGCTTTTGGAAGAAGAAAAGGTGGTGTATCAGACCGCAGAGTTGGGCAGAGTGGACTTAGGAGGCGGTGGAACCATTGCCTACATTTTGGCTCTTTATGGAATGAACGTAATTGACTGTGGAGTGGCAGTAATGAGTATGCATTCTCCCTGGGAAGCCATCAGCAAAGCTGATTTATATGAAACAAAAAGAGGCTACGTGGCTTTTTTGAAAAGAGCCTGCCTTTAAGCGGAACATGAACTAGAGGAAATATGGATAAACTGAAAACCAGTGATTTTTATTTTGATTTGCCACAAAACTTAATTGCCCAGGATCCTCTGGAGGATCGTTCCTCCTCCAGACTTCTGGTTCTGGGAAAAACAACGGGGGAAATTGAACACCGTAAGTTTACCGATATACTCGATTATCTCAGGCCCGAGGACTGTCTGGTATTAAATAATACCAAGGTTATTCCCGCGAGATTAATGGGAGAAAAAGAGGATACCCATGGAGCAGTAGAGGTATTACTGCTAAAAAGAAAAGAAAGCAATGTCTGGGAAACCCTGGTGAAGCCGGGGAAAAGATGTCGGCCGGGAGCAAGGCTTTCCTTTGGTGACGGCAGACTTAAGGCTCAGGTTTTGGAGGTCGTGGATGAGGGAAATCGGCTTATCCGATTCGACTATGAAGGAATATGGGAGGAAGTATTGGACAGTCTTGGGGAAATGCCCCTTCCTCCCTATATTACCCATAAATTAAAGGATAAAAGCCGTTACCAAACGGTCTATGCCAAATACGAGGGTTCTGCGGCAGCGCCTACAGCGGGGCTGCATTTTACCAGAGAGCTTTTAGAGGAAATCGAAAAGAAGGGAGTAGCCATAGCCTATGTTACCCTGCATGTAGGACTGGGTACTTTTCGTCCGGTAAAGGTGGAGAATATTCTGGAGCACCATATGCATTCGGAATACTATCAGATTAGTGAAGAAGCAGCCCAAAAGATTAATAGGGCAAAAAACAGTGGGCACAGGGTAATTTGTGTGGGAACCACCAGCTGCCGGACGATTGAGAGTGCAGCCAATGAACAGGGGGAGCTGAGTGCCGGCTGCGGAGATACAGATATCTTTATTTATCCCGGTTATCGATTTAAGGTTTTAGATGGACTGATTACCAATTTTCATCTTCCTGAATCCACTCTGGTTATGTTGGTTTCTGCCCTTGCAGGTAGAGAGGCGGTACTGAAAGCTTATGCGCAGGCAGTGGAGGAAAAATACCGTTTCTTTTCTTTTGGAGATGCGATGATGATAATTGACAAATAATGGTTCTTACGTTATGATGAAAGTATCATCAAAAAGAGGTACGATTATATGGACGAAAGAAGACAGAAGACCAGAACCGATTTGCAGGCATTTTTGAATATCAAGAATATTTGTGGCAATGGAGTAAAGGAGGTAATGATTGCCGTTACTAATGTTTCCACCAGTGGCATAGGTTTTATTTGTGAAGAAAAGTTGAAAATGGGAACGGTATATGAAGGAAGATTGACTCTTTGGACCAAAGAGATGATTCCGATTTTTGTGAAAATCATCCGCATTAAGGAATTGGAGATGGACTATAATTATGGGGCAGTATTTATCGGAATGCCGGAGGTTTTTATCAATAGGATTGGTCTTTATCAGACGGTAGAAGAACATAGGCAATAGAGATACTGTTTTTTAATTGTATATGAAGGAGCAGGATAGAAAGTAAGATTTTCTACTGCTCCTTTTTTTGTGCTCGAATTTTAGCTGAGAGTTTAGAAGAAAGGCTGACCAATCAGGCGATTAAATTGCTCATAAAATCCGGGAAAGCTAATCTGTACACATTCTCTGTCCAGAATCCTGGTTTCTCCATAGGCCAGAAGGGAAGCCACAGTAAAGCTCATGGCAATGCGGTGATCCTTATGAGAATGAATGATAGCTCCATGGAGAGGTCTGCCGCCATGAATAATCATCCCATCCTCTGTAGCTTCCACCATACAGCCCATAGCCTTAAGGTTATCTGTCATTACCTGGATGCGGTTACTCTCCTTCACCTTCAATTCTGCTGCATCTTTAATGATAGTGGTACCTTCAGCAAAAGCAGCCATAATGGAAATAATGGGGATTTCATCAATCAGGGTGGGAATCAGAGAACCTCCGATTATGGTGCCCTTTAAGGGAGAATGTCGAACCAGCAAATCAGCGGTTTCCTCTCCGTTATCCTTATTTTGCTTTAACAGAGTGATTTCCCCACCCATGGCCTTTGCCACCTGTAAGATTCCGGCTCTGGTAGGATTAATCCCCACATTTTTCAATAATAGCTCTGAACCGGGAATCAAGAGGCCTGCTGCAATAAAATAAGCGGCAGAGGAAATATCACCGGGAACCACAACCCTTCGACCTTCCAAAACAGGATGGGGAGAAATAGTAGCCGTTGTTTCCCTGGTGGATACATCTGCACCAAAATAAGACAGCATAATCTCAGAGTGATTGCGGCTGACATAAGGCTCAGTAACACTGGTCTTGCCATCGGCATACAGACCGGCCAGCAGAAGCGCCGACTTTACCTGGGCAGAAGCAATAGGAGATTGATAATGAATTCCGGTAAGGTCACTGCCTTCGATGGTCAGGGGAGCACAGTTGTTGTGGTGTAGACTGGTAATTTTGGCACCCATTTGACTTAAAGGGTCAATAATTCTTTTCATGGGACGTTTCTGAATGGAAGCATCTCCGGTGAGAGTGCTGGCAAAGGACTGTCCACTTAGGATTCCTGCAAGCAATCGGGTGGTGGTTCCTGAATTGCCACAGTCTAAAATCCGGTCAGGCCGGGAAAGTCCATAAAGTCCCTTTCCATGAATAAGAATTTTGTCTCTATGATTTTCAATCTCTATGCCCAGCTTTTGGAAACAGGAAATGGTGGATAAACAATCCTCGCCCTGTAAAAAGTGGGTAATTTCCGTCATTCCTTTAGAAAGAGAGCCTAACATTACAGCTCGGTGAGAGATGGATTTGTCGCCGGGAATTGAAATTTCCCCTTTCAGAGCCGGTGGTTTTGTTTGCATGATTCTTCTCCTTTGGCTGTAGTCAGCCTTTTCATTTTTTCTACTATTGGCTGCTGTTATAAGGCTATTATTTGCTTACTGATGTACAGCATAGCCATATTTGGTCAAAATCGTAATGGCTTTTTCGTATTCCGATGCGGAATACAGTTCCATACGCAGAGCACCCTCCTGATATTCACGATTATGGACGATGCCCATGTTTTTAATACTGATGGCATGGGAGGCCAAAAGAGTGGCAACAGTAGCGATAGCCCCGGTTTTGTCGGGGATATCCAGATTAAGGACATACTGTTTTTGAAGGGGCCCACTGCCGGTATCCTGAAAGGATTCCCTATAGCTTCTGGCTTTTTCAAAAAAATTGTACAAATATTGGGAATTATTTTCCAAAAGCTTTTCTTTAAGCCCGGTTAGCTGATTGATGTACCGGGTTAAAAAATACAGAATAGGTTCCCTGTTTTCCAGACAGATTTGCTGCCAAAGACCGGCAGAGGAGGAGGCAATGCGGGTAATGTCTTTAAATCCTCCTGCTGCCAGGGCTTTTAACGTAGCC
Source organism: Lachnospiraceae bacterium (assembly GCA_051879255.1). GTDB lineage: Bacteria > Bacillota > Clostridia > Lachnospirales > Lachnospiraceae > SFDP01. The sequence goes on from JBJELR010000020.1 coordinate 3,910, forward strand.
TGTTCATCATCCTCCTCCTGAACCAGATTAACCAGAGAGGAGGCAATTAAATGAGGGACATGGCTTATGGCGGCAGTAGCCCGATCATGGCTTTCTACGTCCAATAGGTAAGGAATCGCCCCGGTTCCCCGGATAAATTTCCTAAAGGCTTCTACCTTCTCCTGTGGTACCCCTTTAGCCGGAGTTAGTACATAATAGGCATTCTCCAAAAGAGAAGCATGGGAATTAAGGTAGCCGAAGCGTTCACTTCCGGTCATGGGATGGCCACCAATGAAGCTAGACTCCAGACCCAACTGGCAAATCTTTTGATGAATCGGTCCTTTTACACTGCCCACATCAGAAATCAGGGTGTTTTTTGTAAGAAAAGGAACCATAGCTTCAAGATTCTGCAGATTAATGGATACGGGGGCACAGAGAAAAAGATAATCACACCGGCATAGGTCAGCGGAAAGGGTAGAGAAGCTTTCCGTAGCCACGCCTTCTTCCCGTGCCGATTGTAAGGCTTTTGCATCGATATCATAAACCTTGATGGTTACCTCCGGATGACGTTCCCGGATGGCCTTGGCCAGGGAGCCGCCAATCAGTCCCAGACCTAAAATACTGCAGGTAAGCGGTTGACTCATCATTACCTCCATTCTTCCTTTCATTATACAGAAAACTTAACCATCATCAATTTAATTTCCTGATTTAAAATTCACGTCCTACTAGCTGGCAGAAGGGTCTTAGCTCACCGGTCAGCCGGGCAAATTTTTCAAAGGTTAAAGATTGTGGCCCGTCGGAAAGGGCACAGGCCGGATTATTATGCACCTCAATCATCAGTCCGTCTGCACCGGCAGCAACCCCGGCTTTGGCCATAGAAGGCACATACTTATAGGAGCCGGTGGAATGAGAAGGATCAATGATAATTGGTAAATGTGTTTTTTCTTTTAATACGGGTACACAGCTTATGTCTAATGTATTTCTGGTAGCTGTTTCAAAGGTTCGGATACCTCGTTCGCAAAGTACAACATTGGGATTACCTTCAGCAATAATGTATTCTGCTGCATTCAA
>JBJELR010000021.1:0-4941 GCA_051879255.1 Lachnospiraceae bacterium
GTATTTTATTCCCAGAGTAGGAATTATCGGCTATTTGTGGGGACTGTTATGCAGCGAACTCTTATCCACCGGCCTCCATCTGCTGTTTATTCAAAAGAGTATTGAGTAATTTTCACAGATTTACCATATTTTTACCATTTTTTTATCACAACCTTACCTCAGAATAAATCATAGAAAATTGATTTGGAGGTAACTATGAAAAAGAATTGGAGTAAACTGATCTTAGATTTAATCATGCTGATGCTGTTTCTGCTGTTATTCAATAAGCGGGTATTGGGTATGAGTTTTCATGAAATTGCAGGACTGTGTGTTGGTGCAGTGGTCATTATTCATCTTCTGCTTAATGGAAAATGGATCGCTCAAATTACCGGTAAACTGTTAGATAGTAAGCTGCCGCCAAGAACCCGTATTCTCTATCTCCTTAATCTCCTTTTACTTATTGCGGTAGGAATGATCATCTTTAGCGGTGCAATGATTTCCAAAGTGGTCTTCAGCTTTAATCTTCCCGGTCCCTGGAAGATCATCCATTATTTTTGCTCGGCTATGGCAATTATCCTTATGGGTATTCACCTTGGCTTACACGCAAAATATCTTCAGGGAATGGGAGAAAAGCTGATTCGAAAGAGAGAAATTCCCCGCCTCCTCTCCTTCCTTTTGTGTATGGGAATCTGTGTATTTGGTGTCTATCAGCTTTCCACCGGTTCCTTTTCAAGATGGCTGATCATGCCCTTTACCATGCAGGAAATGAATTTCGCCGCTTCCATACCGGAAAGGCAATCCTCTGATTCCATGAGGGAAAAAGAATTCCCTGAATCTATGAAAAGGAGGGAATCCTCCGGCTCTATGAAGGGAAGGGAGATTCCCGATTCCATGGACCAGAAAAGGAAAGCCGGTCAGGAAAGGAAATCCCCCTCCTCAGGTATCACCAATATAGTAAGTACACTGGGCTCATTCTTTTCTCAGATTTTTGTTTTCGCCACCATTACTGCCTTGATGGAAAAGTGGATAAAGAAAAGCAGAAATATAAAGAAAATAGCTCCATCTCCTGCCCCCACAGACAGTTGATTGTACTAAAAAACATACAATTTACCCCTTTATTTCTTACCTAAATATGCTAAACTGTTTACAGATAGTTTACTTTCTGATTATGGAGGAGAAAATGAGTTTCAACTTTATCAAGAAGCTTCCTACCCCGGAAGAAATTAAAGAGCAATTACCTGTTCCTGCTCACTTGAATTCCCTAAAGGAAAAACGTGATCAGGAAATTAAAGATGTGATTTGCGGAAGAAGCAATAAGCTTCTGGTGATTATTGGTCCCTGCTCCGCTGACAATGAAGATTCTGTCTGTGATTATATTGACCGCCTTTCCAAAGTTAATGAGAAGGTTAAGGAGAAGCTGATCCTGATTCCCCGAATCTACACCAATAAGCCCCGGACAACCGGGGAAGGCTACAAGGGAATCGTTTCCCAACCGGATCCGGAGAAAAAGCCTGACTTTTTACAGGGACTTGTTGCCATGCGTAAGATGCATATTCGTGCCATGGAGGAATCCGGCCTGACTGCCGCTGATGAAATGCTTTATCCTGAAAACTGGCCCTATGTTTCCGATATTCTTTCCTATGTGGCTATCGGAGCCAGATCCGTAGAGGATCAGCAGCATCGGCTTACGGTCAGCGGCTTTGACGTTCCTGCAGGGATGAAGAATCCCACCAGCGGAGATTTTTCCGTTATGCTTAATTCCGTATATGCTGCACAGCAGGCCCATTCCTTTATTTACAAAGGCTTTGAAGTAGAAACCTCCGGCAACCCTCTTGCCCATACCGTCCTTCGAGGGGCAGTGAACAAATATGGCAGAAGTCTGCCCAACTATCATTACGAGGATTTACACCTGTTGTTGAATCTGTATAGCCAGCGGGAGCTTTCCAATCCTGCCTGTATTATTGATGTTAACCACAACAATTCCAACAAGCAGTTTGAGCAGCAGATTCGCATTGCCAAAGAGGTGATGCACAACCGAAAGCTGGATTCAGATATTCACAAACTGGTTAAGGGACTGATGATTGAAAGCTATCTGGAAGAAGGCTGTCAGAAAATCGGAGAGGGTGTATATGGTAAGTCCATTACCGATCCCTGTCTTGGCTGGGCTGATACAGAGCGTCTTATTTACGATCTGGCCGAATATGAGTAAATCCCTCTGCCGAAGATGCTTAAATAGTAATCAATAATTTAAGCTGCTGCAGTTCTCTCTTTATTTTTGCTTATCATGCAAAAACTGAGGACTTGCAGCAGCTTTTCCTTTCGATCAGCCACGAGGATGTGCTTTTGCATATTCCTGACGCAGCTTATTATGATTCAAATTAGCATAAATTTGTGTTGAAGAAATATCTGAATGCCCCATCATCTCCTGCACACTTCTTAAATCTGCCCCATTTTCTACCAAATGGGCCGCAAAGGAGTGGCGCAGCGTATGTGGGGTAATATCTTTGTTTATTCCGGCTTTAGCCGTATAATGCTTAATTAGCTTCCAGAAGCCCTGCCGGCTCATGGGATGCCCCAGACAATTGACAAAAACCACCTCTGAATCCAAATCATTAATCATGGCTTTACGGGAATTTTCCAAATAATCCAATAAGGCTTCTCTGGCCTTAGTACCAAAGGGAATTATCCGGTCTCTGCTTCCATCGTTGCAGACAATATAATTCATTTGCAGGTTTAATTGAGAATTTTTCAGCGTAATTAATTCCGTCACCCGAATTCCTGTAGCATACAGCAGTTCCAGCATTGCCTTATCTCTAATCTCCTTAGGATTGTTCCCTTCCGGCTGCTTAAGCAGCTTTTCCACCTCCCGGTGGCTCAAAACCTCCGGCATTTTCTTATCGATTCTTGGAGCCTTTAATCCCTCTGCACAGTCGCAGGTAATCAGCCTCTCCTTAAGCATATAGAGATACCATGATTTAATGGCAGCAATATTCCTGGAAATGGTAGCTGCCGCAAAATGGTTCTGCTCCAGATAATGAATATAATCACAAAGCATCTGCCGATCAATCTGTTCCACCTGCTTTACCCCTCTGGTTTCCAGGTAGACACGCATTTTATTTAAATCACGCTGATAGGACATCTGTGTATTGTAAGATGTTTTCTTTACATTATGTAAATAAGAGATAAATCCAGCTACTGCTTGTTCAATCATCCTTTCCCCTCATTCTGCTGCTGTAACAACCATTTAACAATAGGAGCCTTATCCATCGGCACAGCTTTCATTATACGCAGAAAAAAAGATAAAAGCAACGATTAAATTTGCCTAAAAAATCCTTTATTTTCAGTGATTTTGAGTTATCTACAAGATATCGACAAAAAAACTTTTACGGAATACCATATATAGTAAATTTAGGACAAAAGCAGCTTCACGAGAATTTTTATTCCTTCCGGGTTTACATAGCTTTCCAAAAAAGCCCCAGCCATAAGTATCCCTAAGACAAGACCTGCCCTCCCCAGATTTTTTTTCTGCCCCGCTTTCTGTGGCATTCCATAACCTCTTGTCCTTCTCAGGCAAAAATTTCCCATTAAAACATATCCCGGAATGTAAAATAAGGCCTGAGGGAGAATCAATCCCAAATAAAAAAGTAAGCCCTTTATTCCATATTTGATGATTAAAAGCTCCATCACACAGCCTGTGCACAGCCCACCATAGAGAAAATAGCCTAAAATACCAACTCTCCTAAACAGGGAATAGGATAGAAGCCACAGCAGAAAAAAAGCACGTAGTCTTTTCCCCGCAGTGAGAAAAAACAGTGCTCTTTTGTCTACACTAACATGTTCTATTTTCCATAAAAAATCCGGTTCCAGCCAGGTGGCTGCCATAAGCCAGCCTTCCCGCCCTAAGCCTACCCACAGAGTACCCGCTAAAAATCCCAAAGCAAAAAGCAGAAGCATCAAAGCTCCGCTATAGTCCGGCCAAGACACTTTTTTCAAGTAAACCCCTTATCCGTCACCTTATTCCCTTTATTCTATGCTGCCTTTGGCATAAACTATTCCCTTAAATATTTACAGCAATAGCTCATGATGGCCGATATGGTTTTGGAATCTTCGATTTTGCCTGCATAAATCATCTCACAGAGTTCATCCGGTGTATAGGCCTCTACCCCAATAAACTCATCCTCATCCAGATTTTGTTGGCTTTTCTTGAGATTTCTGGCCACATAAATATCAATCTTTTCGTTACAAAATGCCACTGTTGTACGTATGGTAATTAACAACTCCAAATCTGTAGAAGAAAATCCCGTTTCCTCCTCCAACTCTCTGGCCGCAGCCACTCTGGTCGGCTCATCTGCCGTATTTAACCCTCCTGCGGGAATTTCCAGGGTTTCTCTGTCCAGAGCGTTGCGATACTGCCTTACCATCAGAATTTTTCCATCTTCTCTTATGGGAACAACTGCCGCTGCTCCTTTATGGCCAATGAAATCCCAGGTAACTACGTTGCCATTGGGAACTCTGACCCTATCCTGATAATAATCGATAATTGCTCCCTGTACAATCAGCTTTCGTTCAATTCGTTCAAACTGCTCCATGACTTCCCCCTATTCCTTCTATGGCTTTTATGCCTGCTCCAGTAATTTTTCCACACTAACTAATTTTACACAGAGAGAAAAAATCTCTGCCGCCTCTGCCATTTCCTCAGGGGAAGGAAAGGAAGGAGCAATTCGAATATTACTGTCTTTAGGATCTTTTTTATAAGGATAGGTTGCACCTGCACCGGTAAGTGTAATGCCTGCTTCCCTGCATTTAGCCACAATAGCCTTGGCACAGCCCTCCATTGCCTCAAAGGAAATAAAGTACCCGCCTCGGGGGGAAATCCAGCTTCCGATTCCCAAACCACCCAGATTTTTCTCCAAAATGGACAATACCGCTTCAAACTTGGGCTGCATAATATCTGCATGCTTT
>JBJELR010000022.1:0-4939 GCA_051879255.1 Lachnospiraceae bacterium
TAGTCTTTCATAACAAGTATCCAGCAAATCGTATACACTGGCTTTTTCCCCATTATCTTCCAGAATTTCCAAAAGTCTTTCCACCGTTTTGAAGGTGCAGACCCCCTCATTTATCTCCTTTACCGATTCATTGTATTTGACGGTTAAATAGGTTTCCTGAATCTGCTCATCCTGGGTTTCGGATATTCCTTTGTACAGTATTTCTTCTGCTGCCTGATAATCCTCCATGTCTAAATAGAGGTTAGCCATATAACGATATGCTTTTACCGTACCGGCCTCAATCTTCAGTGCTTCCTCATAGGAGGCCAGGGCATTAGTATAATCTTTTACTTCTTCATAAGCCTGAGCCTCATTTAAAAACCGATTTACCCTCACTCCCGGCAACTGATTATAACCAAAGACTCCTCCGGCAACGGCTGCTGCCAGAAGGAAAAATATCCCTGCCTTCGGTACAATAACCATACCCTTTCTTCTCAGTTTTTTCTTTTTACGACCTTGCTCGCTGTTCTTTTCCATCGGTAAATAAATCTCTCCTATTCTTCTTTTCCATCCCAACAATAGGTACACAGATTGCTGGTAGGAATCCCTACTGATTTTATCAAATCATCCAGCCGATGATAGCACAATGAGGTAAAGTTCAATTTCTTTCGGATTTCCTCATTCATTCGTGCATAACGCTCCGTTTCCGGATTGGTATATTCCTGTACCACATCCTCCTTGGGATGAACTCCCTCAATCTGTTTCATCATTTTACGGGCAATCAAATCCATTTCTGAGGTGGATCTGGAAAAATTCAAATATTTGCATCCGTAAACAATAGGCGGACAAGCCGGCCGGATATGCACTTCTTTGGCTCCGCTTTGGTATAAAAATTCTGTGGTTTCTCCCAACTGAGTTCCTCTTACTATGGAATCATCAATGAGTAAAAGCTTTCTGTTTCGGATTAAATCATGCACCGGAATCAGTTTCATTTTGGCAATCATGTTCCGCTTACTCTGAATCGTTGGCATAAAGGATCTGGGCCAGGTAGGAGTATATTTGATAAAGGGCCGGGAAAAGGGTATTCCTGAGGCATTGGAGTAGCCAATGGCATGAGCCGTTCCTGAATCCGGTACTCCGGCTACAATATCCGCCTCAACCTGATCTCTCCTGGCCAGAAGCTTTCCGCAGTTATAACGCATCTCCTCTACGCTGATGCCTTCATAGGAGGATGAGGGATAACCATAATACACCCACAAAAAGGTACAGATTTTCATTTCCGTTCCCGGTTTTACCAACGTAATTACTTCTTCCGGGGTCATCACTACGATTTCTCCCGGTCCCAATTCCTTATAGTCTGTATAGCCAAGATTTAAATAGGCAAAGCATTCAAAGGCAGCACAAAAGGCTCCCTCCTTCTTTCCGATTACCACCGGAGTTCTTCCCAATCTGTCTCTGGCCGCATAAATTCCTTTTTCTGTCATGACGATAATCGTGATCGATCCCTCAATAAGCTCCTGGGCATAACGAATTCCTTCTACCAGATTATCCTTTTGATTAATGAGAGAGGCCACCAGCTCTGTGGCATTAATATCTCCCCCACTCATCTCCAAAAAATGAATATGTCCGTTCTTTAAAAGCTGATTGACAATTTGATCAGTGTTGTTAATCTTACCTACAGTTGTCAAGGAAAATGTACCATGATGAGAACGTACAAGTAAGGGCTGAGGTTCATAGTCAGAAATACAGCCAATTCCCAGATTGCCTGCCATCTGATTTACATCTTTTTCAAATTTGGTTCTAAAGGGGGAGTTTTCAATATTATGAATGGATCGGTCAAAGCCCTTTTTTCCGTATACTGCCATCCCTCCCCTTCTGGTTCCCAGATGAGAGTGATAGTCTGTCCCAAAAAATAAATCAAAAACACAATCCTCTTTTGACGCTACTGCAAAAAAACCACCCATGTTCTTCCTCCATTCCAACTGGTTTAATAATTATTTTTCTGCCTTAATTAATTCCTTAGGTTTCTGGTTTGAAGACTCATTGGACATCGTACAACGACCATCAAAATAGGCATCTTCGTCAATGACAAGTCTTCTTGCTGTAATATCTCCGATAACTTTTCCATTGGAAAGAATCTCCAGTCTGCCGGTGGTAGAAATATCCCCCTTTACCCGGCCGGAAATCATCACATTCTGAGCATTAATGTTTCCTACAATATTACCCTCAGTTCCAAGAATCAGTGTTCCCTTACAACTGCAGCTTCCATTAATGGTCCCATCTATGCGGATTGTATCCTGTACAATCAGATCTCCGTTAAAGACAGTTCCGCTTCCAATCAACGTACCGATTTTCTCCTGTGACTGCAGAGAGTCCACAGCTTTACCTTTTCCTATCATAATCTCCTCCTTTGGCCTTAATCTTACCCATCTAATTTCATTACCTGAAAGGGATTTACGGCTTCATTATCCAGAATGATCTGGTAATCCAACTGGGTATCGCTTGTCATTATGGTAAATAAAGGAGTCCTTGCCTTCACCTGTTCCCCTTCCTTTACCTTGATTTCTACATTTTTATTACAAAAATATCTAGAAATATAGCCATTGGTATGTTCCACTTCAACACTGTGCAGATAACGCTCGTCATAATCTACAAGCCGTACCTCTCCATCACCTGTAGCTACAACATTATCCCCCTTTTGCATCCCAATGGTCAGATAGGGCTGTTTGGCAGTAAAGGTTCCCTGCAGATCCCCCACTCCATCGGAAGGATACAGTCTTGGCAGACTAGTGTCGGGACTGCCGCCTTCTGGCTGATTTTCCTGAATTTCTATGGTCTTCTGCAAAGCTTCATTCTCTCGGGTCAGCCTCTGTCCATCAGCAAGCAGACCGGCATTCTCTGTCTCCAGTGCCTGCAGCCGTTTCTCCTGCTGCCTTACCTGCTCCTGAAGCTGATACTCCTTATACCCTCTGACCGATAGCTGATAAATCATGATTCCCAAGCCAATACAGAAAAAAATCAATAGTCCTGCCAGCAGACGAAGATGAGAAGCAGAAAGTACAAATTGTCGGCTTCGATGATCAACGTGAGATACCAGGATAAAAGAATACACTTCCTTTCTCTTATGTCTTTCTTTCATGAATGAGCCTCCTACGTCTGCCATCATACCACAAAATAGGGGAAAGTGGAAAGTTACTTTCAAACTTTGGTAAAAAAGTTAGAATTTACTCATTTTTTCAGTCTTTGCCTAGTAAAATTGCCTTTGCTTTTCGCAAAAAAGGATTTTCCCGTATAGAATGGGAAAATCCTCTCCTTGGTTAAGCCTTCTTCGCTTCCGGTTTTTTGGAAATCAAGGACATTACTGCACCTACCACACAGGTAATGCCGATAATAATAAATGCCATACTGTAGCTTCCTGTACGTGCTACGGATTGAACTGCAATCTGTGGTCCGATTATACCGCCAATTCCATATGCCAGAAAGATAAAGGCATAGTTGGTACTGGAATGCTTCACTCCAAAATAATCCAGTACGATGGACGGATATGCCCCCATCATTGCACCAAAGCATACTGCCAGTCCACCGATTCCTAAAGCAATGGTGGTAAAGCTGGTCATCATCTGCAGAGTAATGAGTAAGACTGCATTGATGATATAGATAATTGTCACCACTCGCTGTGCACCAATTTTATCCGATGCTGCTCCACTTAAGAAACGTCCGATTGTATTGGCTATGGATAATACACTGACAATGGCACCTGCCTGAGCAACGGTGAGTCCGGCAATCTCCTGACTAATGGGAGAAGCATGACCGATAACCATCAGTCCGGACATATTGGCAAACAGATACATAATCAGCAAAAACCAGTACTGCTTCGTTCTCAGCATTTCCGGTGAGGTATAATCTCTGCTTGTTCCTGCTCCCGCAGCTGCTGTAGGGGGTGTCCAGCCCTCCGGCACATATCCATCCGGAGCTGCCTTCATCAACGGTGCACCAATCAGCATACCCACGATAGTAATTGCTGCCTGCACCAGGAATGTTTTATTAGGTCCAAGGCTGGTGATTAAAGCTGTACAAATGGGTGCAAAAATGATAGAACCAAGACCGAAGCCTGCTACTGCCAATCCGGAAATCAATCCCTTTTTATCCGGAAACCATTTTACACAGGTAGCAATGGGAACTCCATAAATGAAGCCTACACCAATGCCTCCCAAAACTCCAAAGCCCAGGTAAAGCAACGGAAGGGATGCCGTCAGTCCACTGATTGCCAATCCCAGAGTAAGACTTATTGCCCCTATCATAGCCACCTTTGTGGGACCCAGTTTAGGTAACAATTTTCCTGCCGGGATCATCGTAATCGGAATCAACAGCGTGGCAATGGACATCGTCAACGATACGCTTCCTCTCTCCCATCCGTTTGCTTCCATAATCGGGTTCACATAGATACTCCAGCTATAAAGCATACCTGCACAGAACTGGCAAATAATTCCCCCAATTACCACTCGCCAACGTTCTGCATTACTCGTTTTCCCCATAATCAATACCTTCCTTTCTCTTTCCCAGAGGCTTTCTCTGGATAATTTTTGTCCATTATAGCATAGCCTCTGTTCTGCCACAAATAGAAAAAAGAAAGTTCTTTTTAGTAAAAATAACCCATCTTCGGCCATACAGCTCAGTCCTGACCGAGAATGGGTTATCTCTCTTTTATACAAAAAATATTAATTTTGTTAGCGATTTCTAACTAAACTTTCATGCTTATTCGGCATGAATAATCTGTTATTTATAATTTACGATTTTACCAAAATCAGCCTTTAAAGAAGCGCCTCCTACCAGGCCACCATCAATATCAGGCTGTGCAAACAGCTCTGCTGCATTGGCTCCATTTACAGAACCGCCGTACTGAATACGAACCGCTTCAGCAGTGGCTGCATCATACATTTCGGCAATACACTCCCGAATA
>JBJELR010000023.1:0-4924 GCA_051879255.1 Lachnospiraceae bacterium
GGTTGTATACGGGTCAGATATAGTTTTTCCTCTCTTTTGCTTTCAATTAATGCAAAAGTGTTCATATGAGCATTTATTCATATATCGATTATACTGTACTTCTTTTTGGGGCCGGTGTCAAGGGAAAAATGAATCTGATTTTTCCACACAAAAAAGCCGCTGCATTCACAGACATTTCTTCTGCTTCCTGCAACGGCTTCTTTCCTTCTTTATCTTATTCCCGGCTATGGCATCCACAGCCCCCGGCACAGTCTCCACCACTATGGGAGGAGCAACTACAGCCGGAAGGACAGCCAATGCACTTTACCCCACTTTTTCTCGATTTAACGATATAGGCAGTTGCCGCTCCAATGAGAATCAATAGGATTCCTCCTACAAGGAAATTTGCCATATTCCTGCTCCTTTCTACTGTGTATCATCGAGCCTCCTTCTTTGTCTTACCGTATCCTGCCATCTGCGGCACTGTCATGCTAAACGTCAGGAAGGCAGCAAACTAAGTCAGCTTGTATTCTGCGTTAAATTGTTTGTCTTTTTTCTTAATTAATGCCACAATAATCCCCACAATAACCAGCACTGCAATCAGGCCGCCCACAAAGCCACTGCCTAAAGCCTTTGTGGTAATCAGCATCCCAATCTGGTACACCAGAAAGGCCACTACATACCCGGTAGCAAGCTGTAGGGCAATTCCGCCCCATAACCATTTTTTGTCCTGCATCTCAGAATTCATTGCCCCTAAAGCCGCAAAGCAGGGAGGGGTAAACAGATTGAACATCAGGTAAGCTAAGGCTGCTACTTTGGTCAGTCCCATGGCTGCCGCCACTTCATTGCCGCTTCCGATCAAAGCCAGCTCCTCGGTATCGATGAATGCACTTAAACCATAGCAAACTGCTAACGTACCCACCACATTTTCCTTGGCAATAAATCCGGTGATGGCTGCTGCTGCCAACTGCCATGCACTAATTCCCACAATAGGAATCAGTAAAACTGCTACAGGAGAGGCAATCGTTGCCAGAATAGAGGTACTTTCCATTCCTTCCTCCACCATCTGAAGCTGCCAGTTGAAGGTTTGCATAATCTGTACCACTGCATTACAAACCAGAATAATGGTTCCCGCCTTAACGATGTATGCCTTACCTCTGGACAGCATGGAAAGGCAGGCCCGTTTCAGGCTGGGCAGCTTGTATTCAGGCAGTTCAATGATGAAAAAGGATTTTCTGTATTTATGTCCGGTAATCTTATTTACCAGTAAAGCTCCCAGCAAAATCAAAACAATACCGGCAAAATACATTGCCGTACCTACCCAGGGAGCATCTGCGAAAAAGGCTCCCACAAACAAAGCGATAACCGGCAGTTTGGCTCCACAGGGCATGAACGGAGTAAGCATTGCCGTAGCCCTTCTTTCTCTTTCATTTCGAATGGTCCGACAGGACATGATTCCCGGTATTGCACAGCCTGTTCCGATAACCATGGGGATAACGGATTTGCCGGAAAGTCCTACCCGCTTAAAAATAGGGTCTAGCACCACCGTAGCCCGGGCCATATAGCCACAGTCCTCTAATAGAGCAATCAGAAAATACATGACCATAACCAGCGGCAGGAAGCCGATTACTGCCCCTACACCTCCGATAATTCCATCCACCAGTAAGGACTGCAATAAAGGAGAGGCTCCCTCCACCATTCCCGCAGCCCATTCCTGAAAGGCTTCAATCCATCCGGTCAGCCAGTCTGCAATCCAGGTTCCCACTGTGGACTGGGAGATGTAGAATACCAGAAACATCACAATCGCAAAAATGGGAATACCGATGAATTTATTGGTTAGGGCTGCATCAATCTTATCCTGGCTGTTTTTCTCCCTGGTCAATACCTTACGTTTTTCCACTTCCCCCACGATTTGATTTACGAAAACAAACCTCTTTCTGTCTGCCACATCCACAGCCGCCTTGTCATGAAGGTCAATTTCCTCCTGCACGTAAGCCGCCTTTTGTCCACAGCCCTTTAGGGAAACTGCCTTTTCCACCACTTCCTTCAGTCCATTATCCGACACAGAGGTGGAAACGGTTTTCACCACCGGACAGCCCAGCTTCTTAGACAAAAGCTGCAGATTAATTTCTGTATCCTTTTTTTCGTTAATGTCGCTTTTATTCAGTGCCACCACCATAGGAATGCCCAGCTCCAAAAGCTGTGTGGTAAAGAACAGGCTCCGGCTCAGATTGGTGGCATCTACAATGTTAATCATCACGTCCGGATTTTCGTGCTTTACATAGCTGCTGGTAATGCTTTCCTCTGAGGTGAAGGGGGACATGGAGTAGGCTCCCGGTAGATCTACCGCAATCAGCTCCTCCCCTCCCTCATAAAAACTCTTTTTGATTGGGCTTTCCTTTTTTTCTACAGTAACCCCTGCCCAGTTTCCCACACGCTCACTTCTTCCGGTCAGGGCGTTGTACATCGTCGTTTTCCCACTATTGGGATTACCCGTCAATGCAATTCTCATCACTTTTCCTCCTCATTTTTGGTTCTTCATTTATTTTATTTTTGTTAGATAAAATTACTATTTATTAGCATTAACTAACTGTTTGGGATAAAAAATAGTGATCTAAATCACTATTTTATATGGAAATCGCCTCCGCTAAATCATCATTAATATTGTATCTGGCATCTTTAATTGAAACCATACAGCCACCCTTAATGTGAGAAATAACCGTAATCGGCTCCCCACTATAGCAGCCTAAAGAAAACAAAAAGGAATTCAGCTCCTCATCTTCAGTTACAATATCCTTGATTACATATTCTTCTCCCACATTCGCATCGATTAAAGTCATACATCATCCCTCAATTCTTATCTGTCAAACAAATGTATTACGCTTCTACTTTTAGTTAGAAATCTCTAACTTTTTCTTTTACTATAGTACAGTAATTTCCATTTGTCAACTTCTTTTTTAATCCCTCCTATCGTCCTCCTACAGAATCAGCATATTTAATCCGGTAAACTCTGGTAAGGGAGTCATCAATTCGCTCTGCACTGATGGTTCCGTCCTGTACAGCGGTAATGACACCCTCAAATGCCAGTTCAAAGTCCTCCGGCATGAGAATCATATCGGCTCCTGCCTTTAATGCCATAATAGCCGCCTCATCTGCTCCATAATATTGGGTAATGGCTTCCCTATTCATGGCATCGGTAATGACCACCCCGTTAAATCCAAGCTGAGCCCGAAGCAGATCGCTGATAACGGCCGGAGACATGCTGGCCGGAGTATTATCTCCAACCACCTGAGGCAGGGAAATATGTCCTACCATAATCATGGGTACTCCTGCTTCTATAGCCTGACTAAAAGGAATCAGCTCTTCCTGCTGTAATTCCTCCAGGCTTCTGTCTACCACCGCCAGGCCGTTGTGGGTATCCTCTCCTGCAGACCCAATACCCGGAAAATGCTTTATGCAGGCAGTTATTCCTGTTTCCTTTAATCCATTGACCGAAGCCTCTGTCATGGCTGCCACTACCCTTGCATCACTTCCAAAAGAACGTTCTGCAAGAGCCTTGTTGTCCGCATTCGTCAAAATATCTGCTACCGGTGCAAAATTCAGATTAATGCCATAGTCGCTTAAATATGTACCTACCGTTTTCATCGCCTCATAAGCCTGATTGGCATCTCCCGTACTGCCTATATCCGCCATATTTCCTACATTTTCAAGCCCTAAGGTCTCTGCCACGCGGCTAACCTTTCCTCCTTCTTCATCTACTGCCAAAAAGAGAGGATATCTACTATAGGAAACCGTATTGCCCAGCATCTCCTTAAACTGCTCCCGGGACTTAATATTGGCTTTAACATAAACGATTCCCCCAACCGGATATTTCTCCAATGCTGCCTTGGTTCCCTCTCCGGCCTGAACAGCCGTATCCACTCCGGTAATGGATTCCGGGGTAACAATAAATAATCCGGCCACCTTTTCTTCCAGAGTCATTTCCGAAAGACGGGCCTCAATGATTTCGTCCAAAAGCCGGGCTTCAGTAAGCTCTGCTGCTGTCTGTATTTCTTCTTCTACAGGCCATTCCTCTGCTGTCATCTCCTCCATCAGCACTTCTTCCGATTCTGACAGCATACGAACACCAAAAAAGATTCCTATTGCCAGGATAATCAGCGTCACCACAAGTCCTGTGTAAGCCCGAATTAAATTTTTCACCTTTCTTTGTCGGCGTAATTCTCTTTTCTCCTGCGCGCTTAAAACTTCCTGCTCATTCATCTCCATCCTATTCCTTTACTTTAGAAAGTTTTGTTTGCAGCAAACTCATCTCCTCATCGAGTAAGCTCATATCATTTGCATGTGACACATCATACTCACCAAGCTTTGTATTCGTGTCTGTCAGTTTATTCACAAGCTTATCCAGTTTCTCCGAAACGTGAAATCCAAGGCAATAACTGATTAAATCACTGACTTTACTAAGCTCAGCTACGACATCCTCATAAATACCGATATACCTGTCTTTATACAAGTTCATTTCTTCCTGCTGTCCTTCCAACACATCTTGTTTGACTATTGCTGTGTTCGATTCTTCAAGTTCCTTAAGCCCCAGGACGTATTTTGAGTAAGTTTCTTCAAATAAATACAAAAGATCCTCTATCTCTGCCTTTATTGGCATATGAACATTCTTTATATTGTCTTTTAATTTTATACCGGCTTGTCCTTCCAACTCCTTTGTATCTCCTAAGACTTCCATTGTTTTTACAATCTTTTGCAGTTCTTCTTTCCAACATGTGATTTGCTTTTGTGATCTGGTCTGCAATTCTAAAATATCGTTCATTTTAAGATAATATCCCATATTCTTTCCTCCTCTGCTACAAGATAGCTTTTTCCTTAAGCAGCATAAGTTCTCCCGCTTCCCGGTAAGATTCTGCGCTTTCCAGTAAAAATGCCCTGTACAGTTTCA
>JBJELR010000024.1:0-4909 GCA_051879255.1 Lachnospiraceae bacterium
ATGCAGGACTGGAATGCGGATTTTTTCAGGAAAAAATCCCTGGCTTAGACTGCGTATCCATAGGACCGGACATGAAGGATATTCACACCACAGAGGAGACCATGAGTATTTCTTCCGTTGGCCGGACATGGGAGTTTTTGTGCCAGGTACTCAAGGAGGTTTAGACAGTGATTTATTTTCAAAGTGATTATACAGAAGGAGCCTGTCCCCAAATTATGGAGCGGCTTGCCCTCACCAACCTGGAGCAGACACCGGGCTATGGAGAGGATGAACATTGCAGAAGGGCGGCAGAACTGATTCTTAAGGCCTGTGAAAGCTCCAACGGTAAAGTCCATTTTCTGGTAGGAGGCACACAGACCAATATGACCGTCATTGCGGCAGCACTTCGTCCACATCAGGGAGTTCTGGCGGCAGATTGGGGCCACATTCAGGTTCATGAGACAGGGGCCATAGAGGCCCAGGGACATAAGGTGTTGGTTTTACCGGCTAAGGAAGGAAAAATCAGTGCTTCTCAGGTAGAGGAGGCCTGTAGGGCACATTGGGAGGATTCCTCCTTTGAACATATGGTACAGCCGGCCATGGTCTATATCAGCCAGCCCACAGAGCTGGGAACCTTGTATACCAAAAAGGAACTGGAAGAACTGCGTCAGGTATGCAAACAGAAGGGGCTGTACCTCTTTGTTGATGGTGCCCGTCTGGGGTATGGTCTTGCGGCAGAGGGCAATGACGTAGGTCTGCCTGATTTAGCCCGTCTTACAGACGTATTTTATATCGGGGGAACTAAGGTAGGCGCTCTTTTTGGAGAGGCAGTGGTGATTCAGCATCCGGCTCTGCAGAAGGATTTTCGCTATTTAATCAAACAAAAGGGAGGGATGTTGGCCAAGGGAAGGCTTTTGGGCATTCAGTTTGAAACCCTGTTTGAAGATGGATTATATGAAAGAATTTCTCAGCATGCTATCCATCTGGCAAATCGGCTGCGAGAGGCTTTTCGGGAAAAGGGCTATCCCTTTTTTGTGGAAAATACGACGAATCAGTTATTTCCCATATTACCGGATGAAAAATTATCCCGATTGAAGGAAAAGTATGGTTATGCCTATCAGTTCAGGGTGGATGAAAAACACAGCGTAGTCCGCTTCTGTACCAGCTGGGCAACGAAAAAAGAGGCTGTGGAAGAACTGATTCGTGAACTGTAAACTACGGAGGAAAGAATGAAGGAAAAACGCAGCAATAAGGAAATTATGCTATTAATTTTATTTACCGCTTTGGTTGGCCTGGGAGTAATTCATTTTTCTGCGCTATTGGGGATATTAAAGAGCCTGTTTACCATGTCAAAGCCGTTTTTAACGGGAGCCTGTATTGCCTTTGTGGTCAATTTACCCCTGAAATTTTTGGAAGAAAAGGTTCTTAACAGACTGGGGGAGAGAGCAGAGAGGATTAAGCGGCCTTTAAGCATCTGCCTGTCTTTTCTGTTTATTTTTGCAGTGGTAGTACTGGTTGTTCTTACGGTTATTCCACAGATGGGTCGGGCGTTTACGCAGCTTGGACAAAAAATTCCTGTTTTTTTGGAAAGAACGCTTAATCAGGCAGAGCTTTTGATGGCAGACTACCCGGAAATCCTATCCTGGCTGAACAATCTGGAAAACGTCAGCCTAAACTGGGACAGTATTCTGGGAACTGCTGCGGGCTTTTTGAAAAATGGTGTGGGAAGCCTTTTAAATTCTACTGTTTCCGTAGCCGGAAGTCTTGTAGGTGGTGTGGTCAGTGGTTTTATTGCCTTAATTTTTTCCATTTATATTTTAAGTCAGAAGGAAAAGCTGGGTGGACAGCTAAGACGTATTCTTCACGCCTATTGTGGGGACCGGGCAGAGCAGCGTATTCTTTCTGTCTCAGGTCTTTTGTACCGTAACTTTTCCAAATTTATCACTGGTCAGTGTACCGAGGCAGTGATTCTTGGACTTTTATTCATTATTGCCATGACCATCTTTGGTATGCCCTATGCGGTGATGATTGGTGTTCTCATTGCCTTTACGGCATTGATTCCCATTGTGGGAGCTTTTATCGGCTGTTTGGTAGGGGCATTTTTGATTCTGGTGGATAATCCCATCAAGGCACTCTGGTTTGTGATTCTGTTTTTGGTTATTCAGCAGTTAGAAGGGAATCTGATTTATCCTAAGGTAGTGGGCAATTCGGTAGGATTGCCGTCAATATGGGTATTGCTGGCAGTAAGCCTGGGCAGCAGCATGTTCGGGGTGATAGGGATGCTGGTGTTTATTCCCCTTTTTGCCACCATTTATACCCTGCTTAGAGAGGATGTGAATAGAAGAAACGAAAGAAACGGGATGCCTCGAAAAGAAAAAACAGAAGAGGAATAAGACTTTGGTATTTGCATAAACGTTAGGAGAAAGGTTGGGGGAAAATGATTTTTAAATGTAAGAACTGTGGAGGCAATGCAATCTATCATCCGGATAAGAAGGCCATGTGGTGTCCCCATTGTGAAAGTCTGGATGCAGAGGAACGGGTTGAAAGCCCCTCTCTGGAAAACTGTGGGAACTGTGGTGCCCCTCTGGAAGGAGTCGGAGAATATACTTCTGCTTTAAAATGTGCTCACTGTGGTGCCTACCTGATTTTGAAAGACAGAGTGGAGGGAGAGAATCGACCGGATTTGATTTTACCCTTTCAAATAAGCCGCCAAGGGGCAGAGGAGGCCATGAAAAAGGAGTTTGGAAGACGTATTTTCACCCCTGCCTCTTTTCTTTCCAGAAAGTCTCTGGAAGGTATGGAGGGAAGCTATGTTCCCTTCTGGCTTTACGATTACCATTCCAATATTGACTATGAAGGAAAGGCTACCAAAGTGCAGGTATATGTCAGAGGAGATACAGAGTATACAGAAACCTCCCATTACCGGGTAGTGAGAAAAATGGATATTGATTTTCAAAAAATCCCTGCTGATGCCTCCAAAAGAATGGCAGATGATGTGATGGATCTGATGGAGCCTTATGAATACCGGGCTCTGGAGAATTTTACGGAAAAATATATGTCCGGTTATGAGGGAGAACGAGTAAACTTTGGCCAGGAGGAACTGGAAGAAAGGGTAGAAGCCAGGGCCAGAAGGAACAGTGAGGAGCTGCTGAATGATACCATCAGTGGCTATTCTACCTGTGTGACACTACATAAGGATATTTCGCTGACCAGGAATAAGGCATACTTTGCTTTGCTGCCGGTATGGGTTTACCGTTATACCTTCCGGGGAAAGGAGTATACTTACCATGTCAACGGCCAGACCGGAAAGGTGATTGGCCAAACCCCTACAGATACCGGTAAGGCCATACTCTATTCAGGAACGGTTTTTGCCCTTACCTCACTGGCCTGTGTGCTTCTGAATCTTTTGATGGAGGTATTATAACCGATGAAAAATAGTGAAGGAAGAGATTATTTACATTTTTTTAAGATTCCCTTTATTCTTTTTGCCATTTTATTGGTGATAACCGTCTTTTTCCGTCTGGCGGCCTCAAAAAAGAAGGAAATCGTTTATATACGGGGAAATAATGAATGTACAACTGAAAGAGTATTTGACTATGCGGATAAGCTGACGGATACAGAGGAAGATGCCCTGAGGCAAAAGATTGCAAAAGCACAGGAGAAAATCGGCTGTGATATTGTGGTGGTGATTCTGGAGGAATCCCTTGCAGAATATGCCAAATCCTATGAGCCCATTATCGGTCCTGTAGAGCCTTATCAGTATACCATGGTCTATGCAGATAACTTTTATGATGAAAATCGGTTCGGATTTGACAGGCCGGTGGGGGATGGAATTTTGCTTTTGGACAACTGGTATCGGGAGGCAGACGGTGGTCTGTATAGCTGGATTAGTACCTCCGGCAGAGTATATGAGCATTATTCCACTTCCATGATTGACTCTCTCGTGAATGCCTTTATTGAGGAGGTACAAATTGATCCGGCCTCCGGCTATGAGCGGTTTGTGGAGCTGGTGGCTGAAGAAATGGATCCGAATAAGGAAATGCTTGATACCGGCCTGATTCCCTGGTGGATGGCACTGCCCATTGGGGCTGTGGCTGCACTGGTTTTCTTTTTTGTAAACTTTGGAGGAAAAAAAGGAAGAAAAACGGTGAATGCAAGTACCTATGTCAGTACAGGAAAACCTAAGATGGGGGTAAGGGAAGATCAGTTTTTGACCAAAACCGTTACCAGAAGAAAAATTCAGACCTCCAGTGGAAGCGGCGGCACAGGAGGCGGAGGCGGGGGCCATGTCTCAGCAGGCGGTCATGTCCATGGTGGAGGCGGAGGCAGACGTTAGAAATAAACAGAAGCCATTTAACAGAATTGACGGCAGCAAAAAAGACCCGAGACGGTGCGGGTCTTTTGGTTTGTCCAATTATTTTATAAGAAAAAACAGCTTAAGCCATCTTGTTAACGGCCTTTGCTAAGCGGGACACTTTCCTGGAAGCATTGTTTTTATGATAAACACCCTTGCTTGTGGCTTTATCAATAGTAGCAGTAGCTTCCAATAAAGCGGTCTGTGCTGCAGCTTTGTCATTAGCATCAACAGCAGCAAAAACTTTCTTCATCGCAGTCTTAACACCAGATCTGATTGCTTTATTTCTGTCCGCTTTTGTTCTGTTTACTAAGATTCTCTTTTTTGCAGATTTAATGTTAGCCAAGATTTACACCTCCTAAATAATAGTAATGTTTGTTAGTAAGTGTTACATCCAAGCCGGACACGGACGATTTGATGTAAACACGCATATTCTATTCTAGGGCAGGAAGAAGAATATGTCAATACATAAATAAAAGAAAATTGGGAAATCTGATAAAGAAAACGGAAGAGATAACAGGAGGATGTCATGGCCTATTTTCAAGCAAGAACGGATCTGGCACTGGAAGCCAGAGA
>JBJELR010000025.1:0-4905 GCA_051879255.1 Lachnospiraceae bacterium
GAGGAGAAAATACCGGGATACGAAAAAAGACATCTGGAAAACGAGGATGAAAATATCCTGTGGGAAAATATCCAAAGAAAGCTTAATGAGGAGGACTAACCATGGCTATACGATTTAGTGAAGAACAGCAAAAGGTTATTGATGCCAGAGGCTGCAGTCTTTTGGTCAGTGCTGCGGCAGGAAGCGGAAAAACGGCAGTGCTTGTGGAGCGAATTATGAGCCTGATTACGGATAAAGAGAATCCTGTTGATATTGACCAGCTCCTCATCGTTACCTTTACCAATGCGGCAGCAGGAGAAATGCGGGAGCGTATCGGGGCAGCTATAGAGGAAAGGCTTAGCAGGGAGCCGGAGAATTTCCATCTGGAGCGGCAGGCTACTTTACTTCATCATGCTCAGATTACCACCATTGATAGCTTCTGTCTCTTTGTGATCAAGAATAACTTTAATGAAATAGGTTTGGATCCCGGCTTTCGGGTGGCAGATACAGGGGAATTGGAATTATTAAAGCAGGACATCATAAAAGAATTATTCGAGGATTTATTGGACAATGAGGATACAAGACAGGAGTTCAGGCTGTTACTGGAAACGCTGGCAGCAGGGGGAAGGGAGAAGGTGCTGGAGGATTTGATTCGGCAGATTTATGATTTTGCAGGTAGCTTCCCCTGGCCGGAGGAATGGCTTAAACAGCGGTTTTGGGATTATGATATTCCCGAAAAAGGGATAGAGGCTACTCATTGGGGGAGACTTCTTAAAGCCTGTCTTAGTCAGGAATGGGAGCAGCTAAAAGAATGTCTTCAGGAAGGGCTTAAGCTTTGCCATGAGCCGGATGGACCAGCGGCTTATGCACCGGCCCTGGAGTCGGATTTGGAACTGGTGGAGCTGCTTTCTAAAAAGGAATGGCAGCAGCAATATGAGCTTATGCAGAATCTGTCCTACGCCAGACTTTCCAGTAAGAAACAGGAGGGGGTCAGTGAGGAAAAAAAAGCAGCAGTAAAAGCGCTGAGAGATCAAGTAAAAAATGACCTTAAAACAATAGGAAAAAAATACTTTTCTTTTTCTCCCTCTCTTATCCTACAGCAGATGGAGGAAATCAAAAAAGTGGAGGAAATTCTGCTTAAGACGGTACTGGAATATGGAAAGCGTTTTGCAGCCGGAAAACGGGAAAAAAATCTGCTGGATTTTGGAGATATGGAACATTTTGCCCTGGAAATTCTTACCTGTAGGGAGGAAAATCCCAATCAGCCCGGAGAAATCATCTGGACACCCAGTAAAACGGCCATGGATTATCGTGAGTTTTTCAAGGAAATCATGATTGATGAGTACCAGGACTCCAATCTGGTGCAGGAATATCTTCTTAAGAGTATTTCCGGTGAGTGGGAGGGAAAGTATAATCGCTTCATGGTGGGAGACCTGAAGCAGAGTATCTACCGCTTTCGTATGGCAAGGCCGGAAATTTTTCTGGAAAAATATCAGACCTATTCGGAAGCAGGAGGGGAACAGCAATGTATCCACCTACATAAAAATTTCCGAAGCCGTCCCCAGGTACTGGACAGTGTGAATGAAGTTTTTCATCAGCTTATGACCAGGGAAATAGGAAAAATTGAATATACGAAAAAGGAGGCCCTTTATCCAGGAGCTGTTTATCCTAAGGAACACTCCCCGGAGGCTTATCAAACGGAGCTTTGGCTGTTGGACAAGCCGGAAAGGGAAGAAAAAAAGGAAGAAGCCAGAATGGTGGCTCACCGAATCAACCAACTGGTGGGAAGCTTTAAGGTTACGGATAAGGAAACCGGAAAATTACGGGAGGCAGGCTATAAGGATGTGGTGATTCTGCTTAGAACCAATGCAGGCTGGGATCAGATTTTCTACCAGGAACTGACCAATGCCGGAATCCCTGCTGTTTTGACCAGTAAGACCGGATATTTTAGTGCCAAGGAGGTACAGACGGTACTGAATTTCTTGCGGGTAATCGACAATCCCAGGCAGGATATTCCTCTTTATGGGGTGATGACCTCCCTTTTGGGACGTTTTACCAAGGATCAGATAGCGGTTATTAAAAAAAGTGGAAAAAAGGGATTGTATGATAATCTGGTTTTTGTTGCAGAAGGAAAAAGCAGCACCGGAGAGGGAGAGCAGGAAAAAGAAGTAGATGAACAGCTATCTGGTCAGGCTGCTGCTTTTTTGAACAGGCTGAACAGCTATCGGGACAGGGTGGCGCTTATCCCCATTCATCAGCTGCTGAGAGAGTACCTGAAGGAAACCGGGTATCTGTATTATTTTGGGGCACTACCGGCAGGGGAACAGAGAGTAGCCAACGTGAAGATGCTGTTGAAAAAGGCGGAAAGCTATGAAAAAACCAGTTACTTTGGCCTTTTTCATTTTATCCGCTATATGGAGCAGCTGCAAAAGTATGAGGTGGATTCCGGAGAGGCCGGGGTAAACGATGAAGGTCGGGATGCAGTAAGAATCATGAGCATCCATAAGAGTAAGGGATTAGAGTTTCCCATCTGCTTCGTCTGCGGACTGCATAAAAAATTTAACCAGATGGATAGCCGACAGTCCTGTATTATGGACATGGATCTGGGACTGGGATTGGAATATAGGAATGCCCAAAAACGGATTCGCAGTGCAGATTTGCGAAAAAGTATTATTGCACGAAAAATGGAACTGGAGAGCCTGGGAGAGGAATTGCGGGTTCTTTATGTGGCAATGACCAGGGCAAAGGAGAAATTGATCCTTACGGGAGTGGTAAAGGATTATGAGAAACGGATGTTATCTTATTCTTTTTTGAAAAACAGAGAAGAAAAGAGACTGCCTTTTTTGGTCCTTAGTCATGCAGGCTCCTATCTGGATTTGCTTCTGGCAGCCACAGCCAGGGACTGTCCTTCCATTGGTGTGATTTTATGGGATAAGGAAAAGTCTGAGCAGGAATTGTTAGGAAAGGCCATAGAGAGCGGCTTAATGCGCCAGCAGTTGGAGGATAGCCTTCGGGCCTATGAGAATAGTGGAACCAAGGAAAGAGAAGCCCTCAAACAGGCTTTAGCCTTTTGTTATGAGCATGATGATTTACAGGGGCTATACGCCAAAACCACAGTTTCTGAACTGAAAAAGAAGGCAATGGAAAATTTGGGGGAAATAGAGGAAGGTGCTTACTCGTTGTTTGAAGAAGTGGAGGTGATTCCCTACCTTCCCGGGTTTATGGAAAAAAAGCAGGAGGTTTTGGGCACCACCAGAGGTACGGCCTACCATAGAGTGCTGGAGTTGATGGAATTCCATAGACTGTCGGATTGGAAGGGCCTGTGTGAGGAAATGGAGGAGTTGGTACAGAAGGGTATTCTGGATAGTGCATATCCGGCTATGCTGAGCAGGGAAAAAATGGATAGGTTTCTGTCCTCTGCTCTGGCACTGCGAATGAAGGAGGCTGATCAAAAGCAGCTACTATTTAAAGAAAAACCCTTTGTGCTGGGACTTCCGGCTTCCTTGCTTAATGCCAAGTTTCCCACTGAGGAAAAGGTATTGATTCAGGGAATTATTGATGCCTTTTTTGAGGAAGAAGGGGAGCTGGTTCTGGTGGATTATAAGACGGACAGAATTACCAGTGGGCAGGAGCTGGTACTGCGCTATCAGGAGCAGCTTCGCTATTATCAGATGGCCTTGGAGCAGCTTACGGGAAAGCGGGTGAAGGAAAAGCTGTTGTATTCCTTTGCCTTGGGGGAGGCTGTGGCTTGTCCGTAGAGAGGAAATCTCCCTCAAAAAACTCTTGACAGAAGGTGGGAAAACCACTAGGATAAAAAAGACAAATAAACAAAGATGCTAGGGGAGCGTTAGCTGAGAGAGTCCCGATGGACGAAGACCCTTATTACTTGAACCGGATAATACCGGCGTAAGGAAGCGATTAGCCATAGAATGGCCGGGTGGCCTATATATGGTGAGCAGGCTTCCTCCCAACTAGCATGATGGGAGGTTTTTTATGACTAATGAAAACAAAGCAACAAACAGTAAACAAAAAATCACAACAAAGCAGTTGGTATTTTCGGCCATGGCCATTGCCCTGGCAACGGTAATCAGTACAGTGGTGAAGCTGCCCTCGCTTCCTAACGGTGGAAGCATAACCCTGTTCAGTATGCTGATCGTAACTCTGATTGGCTACTGGTATGGGCCGATGACCGGAATCATTGCTGCAGTCACCTATGGAATTTTGCAGTTTATTATCGGCCCTTATGTGGTTCACCCGGCACAGGTGCTTCTTGACTATCCATTGGCTTTTGGAGCACTGGGACTTTCCGGTTTTTTCAGCAAGAAAAGGAATGGTCTGCTTTTAGGATACATAGCAGGTGTTTTTGGACGGTTTTTCTGGCATATGGTATCAGGACTGATTTTTTATACAGAATATGTAGGCAGTTTTCAAGGAAATGCGGCGGCAGTCTGGGCATCTACACTTTATAATCTATCCTATATTCTGCCGGAAGCAATTCTGACTGTTGTGTTAATTGCCATTCCACCAGTAAAAACAGCCTTGAGTTCCATAAAAACTATAGCAGTAGGAGAGTAGATACAGACAGGAGGGCAATCGACCCTCCTGTTCTTACTATATATGCCGGTTAAAGTATTCCTGTGTAACCTTTAACTGTTTTTTCAGGATTTCTTTCCACATCTTTGAATGGATTTCACCAGAGCCTTTTGAAACTTTAGTCATTCTGATATTTCCATCTCTGTCTACCTTGCGATAGAAGTAATGGTCAGCGTCCTTGTATAATTCCCAACCATCCCTTTCACAGAAGCGTTTTAATTCTCTCCATCTTGGCATTCGACTGTTTCTCCAATTTCCTCTGCACTATCTATAATCAGAGCCTTAAATATATATGGAATATGTTGTCTTCTATTAGGACTGTGACTATATACT
>JBJELR010000026.1:0-4903 GCA_051879255.1 Lachnospiraceae bacterium
TTATTATCTAAAAAAGAATCCTTATGCGGAAGAAAGTGGACAACTGCAATATACACTAATAACGAATGATTGGACTAGCGTAGCACGTGAAATGTTTTATATGGATAAATTAATGAATGACTTGCATACAGGAGAAATGAGATATCTGGGCCAAGGAAGACTTGAGTTTTCTGAGCTTTCTGTATTAGAGCCAGAGGGGATAGAACGGGATGAGTACATAGCTGCCCTGGAAGAAGAAATCAAGGATATTTTAAAGCTGGAAGAGAAAATGGGAGAATATACCATAACCATAGGTGAATATGAAGCTTTTTCGAGAAATCAAGTATGCATGTCTGCAGCAGTTCAAGGGCAAGAAGAATATTATCTACGTTTTTTGGTTTATCGGTCAGTGAAAGGAAATTTTTATTTTTGGCCAATAGGTTTTGGAGTGGATGGAAGCCTTACAGAATGTGAGGCAGAGGCCTATCAAATGAATCGGATAGGTATTGAGCGAACAGTGGAATTAAAACGCTATACAAGTAAAATTATTGTTGAATAGCATATATTTAACAAAGGAAAAATCCTGACCAGAGAAATGTTAATTGCCCTTTGGGATATGGCCTGGTCAAAATAGCAAAGGACATGAAGATGGCGCCTATATAGTAACCTGGACAGTGAATTAACTCATCAAAAGGAGAGAAGGGATAATGAGAAAAAATACTGGAATACTTTTCAGGACAGCAGGTATTATTTTATTGATACTAACAGGCTGCAATCAGGGTGGAAATGAAGGAACTTTCACTGTAAGGATAGAGAAAGAAGCGGTGGCTGAAAACATAGGTGTAGAGGAAGAGTCGAGAACTGAAAAGATAAAGATACCAAAAAACTGGACAAAACAGACAAAGACATTTAGTGACAGCGAGTTAAACGATACTCAAATAAGCCAATATATTGATGAAACAGGAAACGTTGTTGGCTATGAAGTCGTGCAGGGAGAAAATAAGTTTGCCTATTCTCTTGAACATGCAGAATACCAGTTTAAAGAAATGCAGGGAGAGATTCCAAGATATCATTGGAATAACGATGAAGAATTTTTATATGAAGCAGTTTTGAGTGAGGAAGAAAAAAAGGATATGAGTACCACGGTAAATCTTATTGGACGGGTTGACGTGGAGAATTATGCAGAATATAAAGATTTTTTGCCCTTTGGAGGAGAGGCAGAGTGGGCTTTACCTAGAGCGTACAGCTATACATCTGATGGAGCAAATATCAGTCTGGAGCAGGCAATAGATTTATGTATGGAAATATTGGTATTGGAGGGGGTAAAAAAAGAAAACATAAAGCGGGTAATGGAAGGCGAACAATATGGTATGTATGTAGGATATAGCTTTAATCTGCGTAATTGGCAACGTGATTATGGAGATACTACGGATATAGTATGGGTTGATAATTGTATAGGGGTAAAAGCGGACAGTATTATCCATGATGGGATGAAAATGAATATTGTATTATACGAAAGGCATAGAAGTGAATTGGATGAATCATACAATCATACAGCAGCAACAGGGCAGTATTTAATCGGTCTCAAAGAAAAGGTAATTATAGTAGAGTAAAGCTGACTTGGGAGGAAGAAGATGGAACATATCTATCCTACATTTAAAAACGGAAAAATTTTAACTAGAGAAATGTTAATTGCCCTTCGGGATATGGCCTGGTTAAGGGAGCAGATAGCTTATCAGGACTATCCTAAAGGCGTCATATTCGGTTGTAGACTGCGAATAGAAGGTCACTATATCTGTATCGGGCCAGGACAGATCAAATGTAGGGACTATGTATTTCTTCTGGGAGAAGAGGAGCGGATAGAGTACGCACCCACTGAATCTTATATCAGCTTAAAATTTACGGCAGGAGAAAGAGAGGAGTTTAGTGGCTATGTCCGCTACTGGACAAGCTTTTTTCTGGATACCAGATTGGAGCTTGGGGAGGATGAGGTGGAGCTGTGCCGATTTAAACTAAAGGAAGGGGCAAGACTGAGAACGGAATACAAGGATTTTTCTGATATACAGACGGAGTATGACACGCTGAATCTGGCCCATGCTACTTGGGCGGCTGCAGATGGAAACAGTCTTTCTAAGGAAGTGACGGATTTTTTTGCTAGACAGGTACTGTCCTGTGCGAAAGCAGAAAATACAGATCGTCAGTTTGCTTATCTACTTTTGCAAAGCAAGGAAGCAGTGAGAGCTGATTTATTGACCGATTATCTTATGCAGAAAACGGGAAAGAAACAAAATAGTATTTTTTCACCAGAAGAAGCCTTTTACTGCCTGGAGCAGGTGCTTGAAGGTATCCGAAGAGGAGGAAAAGCAGAAAGAGGTAGTGAGATAGGGAGAAGGCATAACTTGATTGTTTGGGATTAGAAAAAGGAGAAGACACTATGGAACGCATTACAATAGAGCAGTTACAGGTAAGAAGCAGATTTATACTGTCTTCTATTAAGGATTGCTATATAAAAGCCAGCTTTGGAGGGCATGTACAGGCTCGAATTGTGGCAGAGGTCAAGGCTGAACAGGCAGGGATGGTATTGACCAAGGTAGATGAGGATAAGGTGGAAATCGTTAGCGTGAGCCATGAAGAAGGGGGAGGAATCAGCCAGAAGCTCATCTTCTCCGGTATGGTACATAAAATCAGACTGCAGGAAGAAGGGAAATATACTCTTCTTACTCTGGAGGCTGTTTCCTCTTCATGGAGGATGGATATACGGGAGAAGTCCAGGTCTTTTCAGAACATAAAAAGGAGCTACCGGCAAGTAGTAGAGATGGTGTTAAGTGATTATGGCGCAACACTGTCAGGAGAGATAGAAGACCGAAAATTGGAGTATCCCCTAATTCAATATCGGGAAACGGATTTTGTGTTTTTGAAGCGGATATTCAGTCACTTGGGTGAGGGAATAGGCGTCAATTATCTGTCCTCCGATATTAGCCTGTTCAGTGGGGATTATGTAGGGAGAAATCAGGGAGAAATTCGATTGGATGAGTGTGTTCATATGCAGCTTCCCTTTTACACAAGCAGAGGAGACCTGACAGCGATAGGTTATGTCCTGGAGGATATGGATATTGCTTCTATAGGGGATGTTGTGACCATAGAGGGAAAGGAATACCGAATTAAAGATATGGAAGCCGGTTTTGAGGGGAATCTTCTTAGCTGTCGATGGAAGGCGTTTCCAAAATCCTGCTTTAAGATAGAAAAGCAGCCTGCCATCACATTAAAAGATGCAGTTTTGACTGGAGAAGTTTTACAAACCGGACAGGAAAAGGTAAGACTGCATTTGCAGATGGATGAAGAACAGAGTAAGGAAGAGGCTTATGATTTCCCCTGGCTGCCCATTACCGGGAACCTCCTCTACTGTATGCCGGAGGTGGGAACCAAAGTGGCTCTTCGGTTTGCAGAGGGAAAAGAAGAGAAGCCAATGGTGGTATATAACCTTAGAGAGAATGGGGAAACCTGCAAAGAGCTGGGAGATTGCAACAGCCGCTATTTGACTACTGCCGGACAGAAACGAATGTATGCAAAGCCGGAAGAAATGGGATTGATTAATCTTAAGGAAAAGAATGCCAAGATGGCACTAAAGGATGGAAACAGTCTTACCATTAAGACGAAGAATAAGCTGTCTATTCTGGCAAAAGGTCAGGTGGAACTAAAGGGAAAACAGGTCAGCCTCACCACTCCCCAGGAAGCTACATTGGTGAGAAAGGATATGCTGTCTCCTACGGTAATCAATCTGTGTAATGCTTTTGATGCCATTGGAAAAACCGGAAATTTTGCTGCTGCACCAAAGTCCATTGAAAAGAAGCGGAAAAGAACGATACCAGGAAGTGGGCAACAGGAATCGTATTCCATGGAAGATGTCATAGAACACATTTTTGCTAATATTCCAAGTGAGGTTGGGGACAATCCTACACTGGAGGCAATAGCCGGAGGAATGCCCATTGTCACTCGGTTAAAGAGGTAGAGCAGGGAGTTTTATCATGAAGTCTTGATTATTGTATATTAGAAAGCTGTCAGGGACAATAGGAGGGAACGAAGGATGAGTGAAAGTGTAAAAATCGGAGGAGTCGGTAAGAATCCGGCTATTGAGCAGATTCAGCAGCTAAATGCCATAGATGTGGGAAGCTATGCGGTAAAACGGATGCAGGAGCTTTTACTTCAATCAGAGCTATCAGGGGAAGAGGATAGGGACAAGGAAAGGGCTGTTGATTTTGGAAGGGTTCATTGGAAAAGAACCGGTGAAGAATAACAAAAGAGAGTGTGAAAATTAAAACTTTTCACTTATTTATTTGAGCAGTATCACAAACAAAGCCTGCGATATGCATGGAGATTAAGAAGGCAAATGGGAGAAAAAGGTAAAGAAGCAGTGTGGAAAGAAATTTCCTGCTTGGAAGGAAAGCTTATTCTCACTGTTCCAAAGAATTGGGAAAGGATAGTAGGGAAAAAGGTGGACGGGCTGTTTCCTTATGCAAATCAGCCACAGATGGTCATGGGAACCTTGGAAGAAGAGAAACTGTTTACCCTGAATCTACTTTCCAAAGGATTAGAAGAGGGGCAGGTTAATGGGGCCATTCGGGAAATCCAAAGAGTCATTCTAAGGGTATATCCGGAAAGCTGTAGACAGGGGATAAGAAGAAGGAGATTAAAGGCAGGTATAACTGGGTGGTTTTCCTTTTCCACCGGAGGAGAGGAAAGAGAGAAACTTCATTATCTATTCATCATTTCTTTTCAGGGAGAAATGCTGCTTGGCAGCTATCATTTTCCGGCAAAGGAGGAGGCAGAGGAAACAACCGTTTTCTGGAAGATTATACAGAAGATGAGAAGTTGTCAGACGGCACATTGTGGGAGGCACTAACCGCACATTGATTTCGGTGTTATT
>JBJELR010000027.1:0-4895 GCA_051879255.1 Lachnospiraceae bacterium
GATAGATATTCACCAGCAGCATACCAAAGGCTATGGGGACCAAAAGAAGCGGTTCGTATTCTTTTTTGATTGCCAAAAAAAGGAAAATACAAGCTACTGCAATCATCACATAGTTTCCACCGGTAAGGTTAAAAAACGCAGTCTGGTGCAATAGATTGCCTAATGTATTTATGACGTATTCCATTTACGTTGACCTCCTATAGATTCTAAGGAACATCGTGCAATTCGTTTTGCACTAATTCAAAGTTGCCAGCAGGGCTCCTGCCTCTATTGCGTCCCCCACTGCAACATCGATACTGGCAACCGTACCATCCTTAGGTGCAACGACAGGAATCTCCATCTTCATTGCTTCAATAATCACCACTGCTTCACCGGCCTTAACACTCTGACCCACGTTTGCCTCAATCTTAAATACCTTTCCTGCCGCACCTGCTTCTACCCGGATGCTTCCTGCTCCTGCTGCTGCAGCCTTGGGTGCCGGCTTAGGTGCCGCCTTGGGTGCTGCCACCGGTCTTGCTGCCGGTGCCGGTGCTGTGCCTGCTCCTGCTTCTTCTACAACTACATCATATACATTTCCATTCACCGTAATGGTATAATTCTTCATTTTTTCTTCCTCCTATCACCTTTCTATCTGTTTCTTTTCTTAATGCTTCTGACGATATAGCCATCAGAAGAAGCTGCCCCTTCATAGGCTGCTATGGCAGCAGCAATGACCGCTACAAGTTCCGAATCATCACTCTGTTCTTCTCTCTCTATAATCTGTTCTACTACCCTATCCGTCACCGGAATGCTCTGTTCCTGCTTTTTCGCGGACTTCTTCTGCACTTTTGCAATCAGGGAAAAGCTGGAAATTAACAGACAGATTAAAATCAGTACCACAAATACCGTTCCCATTCCCATTAGGGTATTCAATCCGGCCTTTGCCATCATTTCTCCAAAGGAGTAAATCACATTGGTTGTAATGCTGACCAGCATCAGTTCTTTATCCAAAATAATTTCAACCGTTGCCCCTCTTTGGGTTCCGTTGATTTCCAAAGTGATGGTGACTCCATCACCATAGTCTACGGTATAGTCTGTAACAGACTGATAATCACCTATCTCCTCCAGGGCCGATGCAAAGTTTTCCAAAGCCGGGTAAATGATTTCTTCAGACTCATATTGAGCCATTTCTCCCCCACGAATAATCTCATTCATGGTCTCAACCAGCCCCTGACCATACTCCAAAGCCTGCTCCTTTGTTACCCCGTAATTTTCTGTAAGCATATCTTTTTCATCACTGCAGGCGGTCAGGTCAAGCATACAGGTGATCATACCTAATACTAACAGCAGTTTTTTCATATTAAGCATCATCCTTTCTATACTGTACCATGTTTCTTTGTGGGACGGTCTTCTCTTTTGGTAAACAGCATTTCAAAGGCACCAATCACATATTTTCTGGTATCCGGTGCCTGGATAATGGTGTCCACATATCCTCTTGCCGCCGCACTGGTCACATTGTTCTGTAAAGCTGCATAACTCTCCCGGCAGTTTTCAATAGCCTCAGCGCCCTGCCCATCACAAATAATTTTGGCTGCAAGGTGCGGCTCCATGGTTCCGATTTCGGCTTCAGGCCATGCAAAGGTCATATCTGCTCCAATGGCCTTGGAATTCATGGCTACATAAGCCGAACCATAGGCCTTCCCGATTATCACATTCACCTTGGGAACGGTGGCATTGGCAAAAGCATAGGTCAGTCTTGCTGCTTCTCGTGCCATATTCCGTTCTGCACAGGTATTGGCTTCGAATCCTTTCACATTAGTAAGGCTCAATACCGGAATTTCAAAGGCATCACAGAAAGAAATAAAATCAGCAGCCTTACGACACCCCCGGGTAGTCAGGGCTGGAGCAAACTTTTCAGCCACCTCTCCATCCTCACCATAAACTTCTGTCCGATTGGCTACTACGCCTACCGTCATTCCGTTTAAGCGGATAAATCCGGTCACCATCTCCCTTGCATAACCTCTTTTGGTTTCAAAAAAGTTCTGGTTGTCTGCAAGCTGAGCTGCCAGAATCACAGTATCCCCCATATAGCCTGCCAAGTCAGGACAAACTCTGTTCAGGTCATCCTCACATTCTATGTAGGAGTGATTCTCCTCATTGTTTGCAGGAAGCAAACCGATCAATTCCCTAATCTGGGCAAAAATAGCGGATTCATCGGCAATTACGTCTACGGTTCCTGCCTTCTCACTCTGAAAAGCAGCCGCTGAGGTATCACATCGGGAAATTTCGTTACCCTCAAGGGCATTGGGCGAATTCACAAAAAGTCTGGCCTTCTTTTCTTCCATAAAGGTGAAATCTGCCAATGTAGAAACCAGTGCCAGTCCTCCTCCGCAGTTTCCAAAGATTGCCGTAATCTGGGGAATCACACCGGAGGCAAGAGTCTGCTTCAAATAAACCTCTCCAAAGGCATTCAGTGCATCGGTTGCTTCCTGCAGTCTTAATCCTGCTGAATCAATCAGCCCAATTACAGGAGCCCCCATTTTCATCGCCAAATCGTAGAGATGTGCAATTTTCTTTCCATGCATCTCTCCCATACTTCCACCCAAAACCGAAGCATCCTGGCTGTAAACATACACAAGATTGCCGTCAATCACCCCATATCCGGTAATTACACCATCAGAGGGGGTCCGGGTTTGTTTCAGATTGAAATCTGTAGCTCTTGCCGTAACAAGTCCACCGATTTCCACGAAACTGTTCTCATCGAGCAAAGAAGCAATTCTCTGGCTCGCAAGTGTAGTAGTACTCATCTTTTTGCCCTCCATTTATTATAAAATAAAAATAAAACAAAACATTGTGAAAAAATTTTCACACTTTTTCAGTATAGCATATAAGACTGAAAATAGAAAGAGAAAAAGGGCGATATTTTCCGAATATCGTCCCTTCTTTCTCACTCTCTCACACTATTTTCATTCCATTTCTTTCTCTTTAGGCTCAAGCAGCTTCCATTGAGGCAGCTTCAAATCAAAGTAGAACCACATATTCGGAAAATCCATATCAGGAATCTCCAGCTTATCTTTCCGGTAAATCACATACTGTGGAACGATGGCGAGAGGAATTTTATAGACCAGTTCACTTTCCAGCTTCTGCATTTCTTTATACAGCATAGCCTTTTCATAGGCCCAGTGGGAATTGTCCAAATCGTTAAGCAATACATCAAATCCGTTATGCTTTCCCATGATATTGGAAAACAGGGCATTGTCACCGGAGTATTCATAATACCACTCAGCATAATTTACCGCCGACAGATTCTTCAGGGCAATATCGTACCAGTCAGCTTCCACAAACAATTCCTTTGCCCTATCGGAAGTCAAGGTTACAATTTTTGTTTTTACTCCAATCTTTTCCCAGTCAGAAGCAGTATTTTCCAGTATCTTCATTGAGAGCTCGTCAGTATCATAGCAGGTCAGGACCAGAGTTTTTTCAAAATCAAATCCTGCCTCCTCCAGCATTTTTTTGGAAAGAGTAGGCCCATAGCCTATTTCATCATCATCTTTTTTCACATACCAGGAATCATATTCCGGCACTCCACAATCAATATTCAATGCCGACCCCTTATAGAGGTTATTGATCATGCTTTTTCTATCCAGTCCATACAGCAATGCCTTACGAACCTTCTCATCCTCCAGAATCCCCTTATTCTCTCCTGTTCGGCAATCCAGGTTAAAGATTAGATATCGATAATACAGATTATTGATTTGTACCACTTCATATTCTGCCTCTTTCCGGTATTGGCTGATAATATCCGGGTCTGAGGTCAGGGTAAAATCAAAATCCCCCAACTCCTTATCCTCCACAACTCGGCAACGAATCTGCTCAATACCGGGTGTTTTCCCGGTATAGCTTTCATTTAAGATGAAAACTGCTTCTTTATTTTCATTGCTGATTATCTTATATGGTCCGGTGCCTACAGGCATCTTCCAAAAATCAGAGGTATAAATTTCTTCCGCGGACACATTGGTAAAACAATGACTGGGTAAAATCGCAAGCTGGGCAACACAGGGCAGAAAGTTTCTATCCTCTGCTGCCAGATGAATGGTCAAATCTACCCCTTCCACCTCAAGGCCGGAAATGGAGGCAGCTTCTCCGGCAATGAATTCCTGTGCTCCCGCAATTTCCAACAGGCCTTTTCTTACATATCCATTGGTTTCCTGGGCTTTTAGACAATTTTCAATTGACCATACCACATCCTTAGGAGTAAATTTTTCTCCGTCATGCCAGATCACATCATTCCGAATCGTAAACACATAGGTTAGTCCATCAGGAGAAACAGCATATTCTTCACATAAATCCGTCTTCACATTATTAATGTTCTCATCAGCTATCAGCAAGCCTCTAAACAACAGGCTTCCAAAAAACTTGGAACGATTCAGCCATACACTCTGAAAAATCAGTTCTGAGGAAGTTCCATTTCCATTCATTACAACAAGTAATTCCTGATTGGAATCCGGCAGAACTCTCCCTTTTTTTTCTTCATCAGCAGAGGCAGCAGCAGTTCCACAGGCTAAAAGAAGCTGGCTTACTGCTAAAATAAGCAAAAGGAGCATTGCATACACGCGCTTTTTGTGCATCAGCAGGCACCTCCCTGTCCATATTCCTTCAGCAGCAGATCCTCAAATTCCTCCACCGGCATAGGCTTGCCATAAAAGTACCCCTGGGCAATATCACAGCCGATATTCTCAAGGAAATCACTCTGCTCTTTGGTTTCTACACCCTCCGCAATAGTCTGCAAATCAAGATGCTTACCCATCTCTACAATATCCCGAATAACAATCTCATCCCGAATATCCATGTCTAAATCAAAATCAAGAAAGCTCTTATCAATTTTTAAAATATCAATGGGCATTTTTTTCAACATA
>JBJELR010000028.1:0-4877 GCA_051879255.1 Lachnospiraceae bacterium
CTCTTTCATTGGATAGTCTGGCCTCAGCTTTTCTGATTCATGGGCAAAAGAAAGGGGAACAGGAGGACAGGCAAACCCTTCTATGGGAAAAAAGAATGGAAGAAAACTGCCAGCTTTTTTCCGGCCATCTGAAAGAAATGGCAGAGATGATCAAAAATACCACAAAGGAGTCTGTAAGAATCATTCGTCTGGGAAAAAGAAAGGAAAAACAGATAGGAAGAATGCTCTACTTGGAAGGATTGGTATTAGATGATTTCTATCTTCTGGAAAAAGGAAATGGAAAAAGAGAGGCAGTGGTCAGCCTCCATTTGGCCCACAGCATGAAAAAAAGCGGGGTGTGTTCTGCGGAGGAAGTGGCAGGATTTCTTTCCGTACTCTTGGAAACAAAGCTAATCTCCACAGGCAGGCCGCCGTTTTTTGTAACAAGGGATGTCCAGACCATGTATTTTCAGGAGGAAAGCCGCTTTATGGTACTCACCGGATTTGCCAGAGCCGTTAAGGAAAAGGAAAGAATTTCCGGGGACAATCATAGCTTTTTTGAGGCTTCAGAGGGAGAGTTCTATGCCTTATTGTCAGATGGAATGGGTTCGGGCAGCAAGGCTTGTGCAGACAGTGAGCTGGTACTGAATATGGCAGAAAAGTTTTTGTCCTCGGGCTTTTCTGAGGAGTTGGCCATGCAGCTGATTAATGATGCTCTGATCATGGGTGGTGAAAATAAAAACATGTCTACCATGGATCTGTGTCGGATTAATCTTTATACCGGGGAAGCGGATTTTCTCAAAATTGGTGCCGCATCCTCTTTGATTCGGCGGGATGGTTATGTGGAGGAGCTTCCGGCAAACAGCCTTCCTCTGGGGGTGTTTGCCGGGGTGGAGCCCTGTAGAATAAGACGCCGTTTGCTGGATGGAGACTATGTCTTTTTATTCAGTGACGGGGTTACGGACAGCTTTCATACTGCCCAGGGGCAGGAGTTCTTAAAGCAGCTGGTTGCAGAAATACCCTACCGTCAGCCGAGAGAAATGGCCGGTTACCTGATGAAATATGTGATTCAGGCGGCTCAGGGAAGGATTCGAGATGATATGACAGTACTGGTCATTGGCATTTGGGACAATGGAGGAGAAGAAATCAAGGGGAATCATTGATTTTTCTTCTTAACATGTGGTACGATGCTGACAAATAAATCCTGTGTTTACAGGAAATGGAGAGCAATAAGAGAAAATGACAAACAAAGTATTTGCATTTATGGAGCAACACCATATGCTTGAAAAAGATGACTGGATAGTAGCAGGCGTTTCGGGAGGAGCAGACTCAGTATGCCTGCTGCTTTTGCTGTTGGAATACCGAAAAAAAATTCCCTTTCAGCTTGCTGCAGTCCATGTAAACCACCAAATTCGGAAGGAGGCTAAGGAGGATGCAGCCTATGTAGAAAAACTCTGCGGGAGTCTGGATATTCCTTTCTTTCTTTATGAAAAGCCGGTAGCCAGGATTTCGGCAAAAGAAAAGCTGTCTTTAGAAGAAGCCGGAAGAAAGGTCAGATATGAGGCCTTCAGAGAAACCCTAAAGGTATGGAAGCCTGAGAATGGCAAAAGGGGGAAAATTGCAGTTGCCCATCATTTGCAGGACAATGCAGAAACCCTGCTTTTTCATCTGTTTAGAGGAACCGGTATCTGGGGGCTTGCGGGTATCCATCCTGTACGCGGACAGATTATTCGCCCTATGCTTGTGGTTGAACGGAGGGAGATTGAGAAGTATCTTAAAGAAAGAAAGGTTTCCTGGTGTATAGACTTTACTAATGAAGAAGATACTTATTCCAGAAATAAGATACGAAAGCATATTTTGCCTTATGCTGAGCAGGAGCTGGTGGCAGGAGCCGGCCGCCATGTAGCCCAGGCGGCAATGGATATGGCAGAGCTGACGGATTATGTAGCTGTCCTGAGAGAGGAGGCAGTGAAGCAATGCTGTACGCTAAAGAAAGAGGGATCAGACCAAATCAGTATTCAACTGAAGGAATGGAGAAAGCTGCCCGGCTTTATGCAAAAGCAGGTTCTTTTATGGGCCATGCAACAGGCAGGAGAAGGCCGTAAGGATATTGGCCGTATACACATCCAGGGGTTGTTAGAGCTGGCAGATAAAGAAGGATATAAAAGAAGGGATTTTCCCGGAGGGCTGGAAGGGATCAAGGAATATGATATTCTGCGGCTGCGCAGGAGAAAAGAGGAAGGGCATAAAGAGCTATTAAAGCCGGAGCAGCGGCTTTCCATACCGGGGATATTTTCCCTGGGTGAACAGGAATATCTGGAACTTTCGCTTATGGAGAAGGAAAAAGTTGGAATAATAGAAGAAAATCAGTATACGAAATACATGGATTATGATAAAATATATAACTACCTTACTTTACGCTGTAGAAAACAAGGCGATTATTTAACGATTAATGGGGCTGGCCAGAAGAAAAAGCTGAAGGAATATATGATTCAGGAAAAGATAGCAGCTCCTTTGCGTGACCATATTCCTCTGGTGGCAGAAGGAAACCATATTTTGTGGGTTATTGGTCATCGTATCAGTGCATATTACAAGGTAGATGAGCATACAAAGACCTGTGTGCGAATGAGAATCCGAAAGGGAGGATGCCCCAAGGGGGCAGAAGGAGAGGATACATGGAAAGAGTACGTGTGATGTTAACAGAGGAAGCGGTAGATAAGCGAATCAACGAAATGGGAGAACAAATCAGCAAGGATTATGCCGGCAAAAAAATTCATTTAATCTGCGTATTAAAGGGTGGAGTTTTTTTTATGTGTGAGCTGGCAAAGAGGATTTCGGTACCGGTTTCCATGGATTTTATGTCCATTTCCAGCTATGGCAGTGGAACCGAGTCCAGTGGAATTATCAAGATTATTAAGGATTTGGATGAATCCATTACCGGGGAGGACGTTCTGGTAGTGGAGGATATTGTGGATTCCGGAAGAACCTTAAGCTATCTTTTGGATATGCTAAAGGATAGAAAACCGGCCAGTCTTCGTCTTTGTACGCTTTTAGATAAGCCGGACCGCAGAGTGGTGGATGTCAATGTGGACTACACAGGCTTTCAGATTCCCGATGAATTTGTTGTAGGCTACGGTCTGGATTATGCACAAAAATATAGAAATCTTCCTTATATCGGTGTAGTAGAATTGGATGAGGAATAAGCAGGAGGAAATTTGTGATAAAGAATAATAAAGGATTTAATATTACCTTCATTTTAATATTAGCCATCATTTTTTTTATGATGTTTTCGCAAGGATTAAGAACAACGGAGAACAGCTATACCAGAGGGGCTCTGCTAAAAGATCTGGAGGCAGGAAGGGTGGTATCGACAACCATACAGCCCAATGAGGTGGCACCCACAGGTTCAGCCAGAATTTTGCTTGAGGGTGGAGAATATAAAACGCTTTATGTAACGGATACACAGGAGCTTCAAGAGCTGCTTAGAGAATATGATTTAGACCCTGTGGTCAAGGATATACCCAGGGAAAGCTGGCTGTCAGCCTATGGAATCCCCCTTCTTTTGGCAGTAGGTGTGGGGCTGTTTTTGATTTATTTGATGAATGCGCAGAATGGCGGCGGTGGTGCCAAT
The DNA here is from genome assembly GCA_051879255.1 of Lachnospiraceae bacterium. Classification (GTDB taxonomy): domain Bacteria; phylum Bacillota; class Clostridia; order Lachnospirales; family Lachnospiraceae; genus SFDP01. The sequence continues at coordinate 3,611 of JBJELR010000028.1, forward strand.
GCCAAAATGATGAATTTTGGAAAAAGCCGGGCCAGAATGTCAAATGGAGACGGTAAAATAAATTTTGAAAGCGTTGCCGGTTTGAAGGAAGAAAAGGAGGAGCTGGAAGAAATTGTTGAATTTCTAAAAGAGCCCTCCAAGTTTACGAAGGTTGGTGCAAGAATCCCCAAGGGAGTACTTCTGGAGGGACCTCCGGGAACCGGTAAAACCCTTTTGGCCAAAGCAGTGGCAGGAGAGGCAGGAGTTCCTTTCTTCAGTATTTCCGGCTCAGATTTTGTGGAAATGTTTGTGGGTGTAGGTGCTTCCCGAGTAAGAGATTTATTTGAGGATGCCAAGAAAAATGCCCCCTGTATTGTATTTATTGATGAAATCGATGCAGTGGCAAGGCGACGGGGAACCGGTATGGGCGGCGGCCACGATGAAAGAGAGCAGACCCTGAATCAATTATTGGTAGAGATGGATGGCTTTGGGGTCAATGAGGGTATTATTGTGATGGCAGCTACCAACCGGGTGGATATTCTGGATCCGGCTATTCTCAGGCCCGGGCGTTTCGACCGTAAGGTAGCAGTAGGTGCTCCTGATGTAGGAGGAAGAGAGGACATTCTGAGGATTCATGCCAGGAATAAGCCTCTTGGAGAGGATGTTAATCTGGAGCAGATTGCCCGCACAACAGCCGGCTTTACCGGAGCGGATCTGGAGAATCTGCTGAATGAGGCCGCAATCCAGGCAGCCAAAGAGGATCGTGCCTACGTGATGCAGGAAGACATTAAACGATCGTTTATTAAAGTAGGAATTGGTACAGAGAAAAGAAGTCGTATTGTATCCGAGAAGGAAAAGAGGATTACAGCCTACCATGAGGCAGGCCATGCTATTTTGTTTCATGTGCTGCCGGATGTTGGGCCGGTATATACGGTATCCATTATTCCCACCGGACTGGGGGCGGCAGGCTATACTATGCCTTTGCCGGAAAAGGATGAAATGTTTTTAACCAGAGGAAAAATGCTGCAGAATATTATGGTTTCCTTTGGGGGGCGTATTGCAGAGGAAATTATTTTTGATGATGTGACTACCGGAGCCTCCGGAGATATCAAACAGGCTACAAAGATGGCCAGACGAATGGTAACACGCTATGGAATGTCTGCCAATATCGGAATGATTAATTACGATAGTGATGATGAAGAAGTATTTATTGGCAGGGATTTAGCGCATACCAGGGCTTACAGCGAGTTTATGACCGGAGAAATCGATAAAGAAGTAAGACAGATCA
>JBJELR010000029.1:0-4871 GCA_051879255.1 Lachnospiraceae bacterium
TCATGGCACAGGACCCTAACAGTCGTGTAGCCTGTGAAACAGCCATTACTACAGGACTTGTACTGGTAATGGGAGAGATCACCACCAAAGGATATGTGGATATTCAAAGTGTGGTACGCAATACCATCAGGGAAATTGGCTATGATGCCTCTGAAAAGGGCTTTGATGCCAATACCTGCGGAGTTATTGTGGCTTTGGACGAGCAGTCTGCCGATATTGCCCTGGGGGTAGACAAGGCGCTTGAGGCAAAAGAAAATCTGATGTCGGATAAGGACATCGAGGCTATCGGTGCTGGGGATCAGGGAATGATGTTTGGTTATGCCAGCAACGAAACCGAGGAATATATGCCCTATCCCATTGCTTTGGCACACAAGCTGACCAAAAAGCTGACGGAGGTTCGTAAAAATGGAACACTCCCTTATTTAAGGCCTGATGGAAAAAGTCAGGTAACGGTGGAGTATGACGAGAACGGGAAACCGGTTCATATTAATGCAGTGGTCATTTCTTCCCAGCATGCAGCCCAAATCAGCCAGGAGCAGATCCATGAGGATATTCGCAAACACGTAATCGATCCGGTTGTTCCCAGGCAGTTGGTAGATGAAAATACCAAATATTATATTAATCCTACCGGACGTTTCGTTATTGGCGGACCTAATGGAGATTCCGGGCTAACCGGACGGAAAATTATTGTGGATACCTATGGCGGTATGGCTCGTCATGGCGGCGGAGCCTTTTCCGGTAAGGATTGTACCAAGGTTGACCGTTCAGCAGCCTATGCAGCCCGCTATGTAGCAAAGAATATTGTAGCAGCAGGACTGGCAGATAAATGTGAAATTCAGCTTTCCTATGCAATCGGCGTGGCACAGCCCACTTCCATTATGGTAGATACCTTTGGCACCGGAAAACTGGAGGATGGCCGTTTAGTGGAAATCGTGCGTGAAAACTTTGATCTTCGCCCCGCAGGCATCATTAAGATGTTAAATCTTCGTCGGCCGATTTATAAGCAGACTGCTGCTTACGGACATTTTGGCCGTAATGACCTGGATCTACCCTGGGAAGCAATGGATAAGGTGGAAGAATTGAAAAAATATCTGTAGGAGACAGGCAGAATTTTGATTACTTAAGCTTCATGTGCAGAAAATGCACATGGAGCTTTTCTAAGTGTGTCCGGTGAAACACATTTTCCTGTCTTGCTTTTTTTCATCAATCCCCCTATAGTGGTGTATAATAAGGGTAATAAGATGGCTGTAAAAAGCCTTACCGGTAAGGAAGGAAACAAAGGATGGCATTTGCACATTTGCACGTTCATACAGAATACAGTCTGTTGGACGGTTCTAATAAAATAAAAGAATACGTTAAGCGGGTAAAAGAACTGGGCATGGATAGTGCTGCTATTACAGATCATGGTGTCATGTATGGAGCCATTGATTTTTACTGGGCGGCAAAGGAAGAAGGAATTAAGCCTATCATGGGATGTGAGGTATATGTGGCACCAAATTCCCGCTTTGATAAGGAAACAAGTGGAGGAGAGGATCGCTATAATCATCTTGTGCTTCTGGCAGAGAATAATATTGGTTATGCCAATCTGATGAAAATTGTAAGCAGGGGCTTTACGGAGGGCTACTATTATAAACCCAGAGTGGACATGGAGGTATTGAATAGATACCACGAAGGAATTATTGCCCTTTCCGCCTGCCTGGCGGGAGAGGTGCCTAAGAATTTGCTCAGGGGTCTTTACCAGGAAGCGAAAAAAGCAGCCTTAAAATACCAAGAATGCTTTGGAAAGGAGAATTTTTTTCTGGAGCTGCAGGATCATGGCTTAAAGGAGCAGGCAGGGGTAAATCAGCATCTGCTTAAGTTAAGTGAAGAACTGGACATTCCTCTGGTGGTGACCAATGATGTCCACTATACCTATGCAGAGGATGTGGAGCCTCACGATATTCTTCTTTGTATTCAGACCGGAAAGCGGCTGGCTGATGAAAACCGTATGCGCTATGAAGGAGGACAGTATTACGTCAAAAGTGAGCAGGAGATGAAAGCGCTTTTTCCCTACGCCTGGGAGGCAGTGGAAAACAGCCAGCGGATTGCCGATAGGTGCAATGTGGAGATTGAATTTGGAGTGACCAAGCTGCCTCATTTTGAGGTTCCTGAGGGGTATACCGCCCTTGAATATCTGACCAGTCTCTGCTATGAAGGCCTTACGGAACGCTATGGAAAAGAACATAATCAGCCTGCAGGAGACACGGGAGAGACCTTAAAGGAACGGCTGGACTATGAGCTTAAGGTGATTCAGAATATGGGCTATGTGGATTACTTTCTGATCGTCTGGGATTTTATCAATTATGCTCGTAAGAAGGGGATTCCGGTAGGACCCGGACGGGGATCGGCAGCAGGAAGCATTGTTTCCTATTGTCTTCATATCACCAACGTAGACCCCATCAAATATTCGCTTCTGTTTGAACGGTTTTTGAACCCGGAGAGGGTTTCCATGCCGGATATTGATATCGACTTCTGCTTTGAAAGGCGGCAGGAGGTTATTGATTATGTGGGAGAAAAATATGGCGCCGATAAGGTGGTACAGATTATTACCTTCGGTACTATGGCGGCAAAGGGAGTCATCCGGGATGTGGGACGAGTAATGGATCTTCCTTATAATTATGTGGACAGTATTGCCAAAATGGTACCGGGAGAATTGAATATTACCATCAATCGGGCATTGGAGATTAACCCGGAATTTCGTAAACTTTATGAAGAAGATGAGCAGGTGAAAACCCTTATCGATTACTGCAAACGTTTGGAGGGACTCCCCAGGCATAGCTCCATGCATGCGGCCGGGGTAGTAATCTGTCCCCAGGCAGCAGATGAATTTGTTCCCCTCTCCAGAGGGGCTGACGGTTCCATAACCACTCAGTTTACCATGACCACATTGGAGGAACTGGGGCTGTTAAAAATGGATTTTCTGGGCCTTAGAACGCTTACCGTAATTAAAAGTGCAGTGGATAATATTGAAAAAAATCATGGTATCCGCCTTGATGTGGATACTTTGGACTATGATGATAAAGCCGTATTTGCCTCCATAGGAACAGGTCGGACAGATGGGATTTTTCAGTTGGAAAGCGGAGGCATGAAAAGCTTTATGAAAGAGTTAAAGCCCAAAAGTCTGGAGGACATTATTGCGGGAATTTCCCTCTATCGACCGGGACCTATGGACTTTATTCCCAAATATGTTAAGGGAAAGGATAACCATGACTCCATCACCTATGCCTGTCCCCAACTGGAGCCTATTTTGGCTCCTACCTACGGCTGTATTGTGTATCAGGAGCAGGTAATGCAGATTGTTCGTGATCTGGGTGGATACACACTGGGACGAAGCGATTTGCTCAGGCGTGCCATGAGCAAAAAGAAGCAGGCCGTAATGGAGAAGGAAAGGGCTAATTTTATTTATGGTAATTTAGAGGAAGGGGTCCCGGGCTGTGTGGCAAACGGAATCTCTGAACAGGTGGCTTCGCAGATTTACGATGATATGCTTGATTTTGCCAAGTATGCCTTTAATAAGTCCCATGCAGTCTGCTATGCAGTGGTTTCCTATCAGACCGCCTATTTAAAGTACTACTATCCGGTGGAGTTTATGGCAGCACTTCTGACCTCTGTGATTGACAATCCGGGTAAGGTGTCAGAGTATATCCTGTCCTGCAGACAGATGGGGATTGAGATTCTTCCTCCGGATATTAATGAGGGAGAAGCAGGATTTTCCGTAACCGGAAAATCTATCCGTTATGCCCTGACTGCTATTAAGGGAGTGGGAAAGCCGGTGACAGAGGCTCTTGTAGAGGAAAGAAAGAAAAGAGGGCCTTACACCAATTTGCAGGACTTTATCACCAGAGATGAAAAAGGAGAGATAAACAAACGGGTAATTGAGAATCTGATTAAAGCCGGTGCCCTGGACAGTCTGGGAGGAACCCGAAAGCAGTATATGAGTGTTTACATTCAGATTTTGGAGCACATTCACCAGGACAGAAAAAATAATATGGCAGGACAGATTTCCCTTTTTGATCTGGTAGAGGAAGAGGATAAGAAGGAATTCGATATCAAGATGCCTCAGGTGGGAGAGTATTCAAGACAGATGCTGCTTGGCTTTGAGAAAGAAGTGCTGGGAATTTATATCAGTGGCCATCCGCTGGAAGAGGACGAGCAGCTTTGGCGGAAGCAGATTACCAATACCACAGCGGATTTTTATCGAAATGAAGAAACCGGAGAGGTAGGGGTAAAGGAGGATTCCCTTGTGACCATCGGGGGAATGATTACGGATAAAAAAATCAAATATACCAAAAAAAATCAGGTTATGGCCTTTTTGCAGGTGGAGGATCTGGTGGGAACCATAGAGGTGGTGGTATTTCCCAAAGCCTATGAAAAGTTTTCCGATCGACTGGTGGAAGAAAACAAGGTATTTTTACGGGGAAGGGTTGCCATAGAGGATGAAAAGGATGGTAAGCTGATTTGTGAAAGCATCCAGACCTTTGAAGAAATTCCCAAAAAACTGTGGATTAAATTTCCCACTTTGGCACATTATCAAAAAGAGGAGAGTGTGCTTTTTGAGCAGCTGTCTGCCTGGGAGGGAAAGGATCAGGTGGTAATTTATATTGAACAGCCCAAAGCCATGAAAACCCTTCCCCCGGGACGAAATGTAGCCGCAGATCCACAGCTTATTGAGGAGCTTGGCCGTTTGTTTGGGGAAGACAATATTCGTGTGGTGGGATAGATACTCCTTCCTGCGTCAGGCTGCAAGTCCACAAAAGAGTGTTGAAAAGGAAGAAAAAAAGAGGTAAAATATTACAGAAATTCAGTAAGAAAAATTGTGGAGGTTTGTATGT
>JBJELR010000030.1:0-4862 GCA_051879255.1 Lachnospiraceae bacterium
TACAGTGTATGATCGCAAAGCCCTGCAATAGGGAGCTTACCGGAACGGGAACAGACAGTAGCCTGAACAATACCAGCCGGCATTTCAAAGGATTTGGAAGGAAGGCCTTCATGAACCCTTGACATTACCCGTTTCCAAAGAGTTTTTGCCAGATTCCGCTCTGATTCGGTACCCTGGCCGCCCCGCATATGGGCATTGTTATCGTAGCCTGCCCATGTGGTTGCCGTATAGTAGGGAGTATATCCGGCAAACCAGAGGTCCACATAATCACTGCTGGTTCCGGTTTTTCCTGCAATAGGCATACCACCAAAATTAACGGCAGTACCGGTTCCCCTGGTGACCACATCCTGCATGGCATTGGTCAGAAGAAATGCGGTGGTTTCCTTAATGACCTGTCGGGTTTCACTTTGTGTATTGTCTAAAATAATGTTTCCTGAATTATCCACCACCTTGGTATACATCTTGGGTTCAATATAGGTTCCTTTGTTGGCAATGGCCGCATAAGCAGCATTTAAATCCAGGGTAGAAACACCTTCGGTCAGACCGCCAAGAACAATGGGCTGTTTGATATCCGTATAGATTTTTCCATTAAGCTCCTTGGCAGCAACCATGGTACTGATGCCGAAATTAACCGCATAGTCATAACCCAACTGAGGGGTAATCTGGGTCACTGTTTTTACGGCAACGATATTTAAAGACTTATAAATTCCCTGGCGCAGATTGGTCAGTCCCAGGAATTTGCCGTCCCAGTTGGTGACGGGTGTTCCATTATTGTAATTAAATGGAGCATCATTTTGTACGGATGCCAAAGTAAGCTGACCGGTATCGAAAGCAGGGGCATAGCCTGCAATAATCTTAAAGGTTGATCCCGGTGAGCGGTAGGAGGAGGTGGCACGATTCAGAGTTCTGCTGGCCTCCTTGGTTCCTCTGCCGCCAATCATGGCTACCACATGACCGGTGCTTTGGTCCTGTACCACGATGGTTACCTGAGGCTGGGGAGTAATGGTGATGGTTTCCGCAAGGATTTCATCTCCGGGCTCCAGCATGGCCTCCTGATATTCTGCAATACCTGCATACACGTCCTCCTGGGAGGAATAAAGCAGATTGAAGCTGGAATTGCCATGCTCCCTAAAGTAGGAACGATACATTTCTGAACTGTGATTTTCTACCTCGCCATTAGCTTTGGTGATACTGAGCTGATAGCTTAGCAGCCAGCGGGTATTGGAGGGATAGTTATCCGGATTGGAAAATTCCTCATCACAGATGGCCTGTATATTGGGATCCTGAGTGGAATAAATACTTAAGCCTCCGGTGTACAAAAGGGTATAGGCCTGAGTTTCGTTATAGCCTGCGGCAATCAGGTCCCTGTACACCTGTTCCGTAACGGCATCGTCAAAATAAGAAGTAATGGTGGTATCACCCACCACCTCATTATTAACCTTGATGCGGGAGTAGGGATCGTCTGCCACTGCCTCATCATACTCTGCCTGGGTGATATAGCCCTGGTTCAGCATATTGGTCAGCACCTTGCTCCTTCTCTTTGCATTCTCATCAGGATGCGTAATAGGATTATAGCGGGACGGATTCTGGGTAATTCCGGCAATCACCGCACATTCAGACAGGTTTAATTCATATACCTGCTTGTTAAAGTAGCGTAGGGAAGCAGCCTGAACACCCAAAGTATTCTGCCCCAGGTTAATGGTATTCATGTAATTCACCAGAATGGTGTTTTTATCCATTTGCTTTTCCAGCTCCATAGCCAGATATTGCTCCTGGATTTTTCGCTTCAGCTTTTCCGCAAAGCTTTCCTCAGTTACCCAGTCGGTAAATACCAGATTCTTTAATAGCTGTTGGGTAATGGTACTGGCTCCTTCCGAGAAGTGACCTTTATTTTTCAGACCAACCACGAAAGCGCGCATAATTCCCTTAATATCAATACCGTTATGTTCATAAAATCGTTCATCCTCAATGGCAACGAAAGCATGAGCCAGATCCAGCGGAATCTTATCCATGGTTACCGGAATACGGTTGGAATCGGATGCCACCAGCTTGGCAGTCTGGTTTCCTTCACTGTCATAAATAAAGGTAGAGAAGCGGGTAGGTGCTATGGTCATCTGGGAAATGTCAGGAGAGGTATCGATTACCCCTTTTACGATACCCAGTACTCCGCAGGCGCCAACAATGCCTACACAAAGAAAGACAATCAGAAAAACCTTTAAAAATAAAAGAGCCGCCTTACGTCCCCATTTAGAAGATTTAGCAGTCAGTGCCTGTTGCTTCTCAGAGACACCTTTTTTGCCATAATTCATGTATTTTGCCTCCTTAATCAAGTCAAAGGTTCCTTTTTATACATACCCATATTTGGGCATTACCTATACGATTATAGCAAAAAAAAATAGGTAAATAAAGGATTTTCGAAATTATTAAGAATTGTACACAAATTCTTCCCCTTTTATGCCATAGTGTGATAAGATATTGGTAATTCGACAGCCGCTCAAGTAATAGAAGGCAAAAAGAAAAACAGCAGTCCTGAAAAGGGCTGTAATTTTGGGAGTGAAAATGGCAGAAACAGTAAACACTGCTTCCTACCGTATTGTGGCAGAAGGGGGAAGGGGAGAAATTGTAGAGAAGAAGTCCAGATTTATTGCCACCATTATGCCGGTAAAGACCCAGGAGGAGGCACAGGCCTTCATCGAAGGGATGAAAAAGAAATACTGGGATGCCAGGCACAATTGCAGTGCGTTTATTCTCGGAAGCAGAGGAGAGATTACCCGCTGCAGCGATGATGGGGAACCATCGGGCACTGCAGGGCGGCCTATGCTGGAGGTTTTGACCGGGGAAGGCCTGTCCGATGTGGCAGCAGTGGTAACCCGTTATTTTGGCGGTGTACTGTTAGGAACCGGGGGGCTGGTCAGGGCTTACACAAAAGCCTTGCAGGCAGGACTTGCAGCCAGTAAGCTGGTCACCTTGCGTTATGGGACGAGGGTATTGATTGAAACGGACTATCAGGGAATAGGAAAAATTCAGTATATTCTTGGTCAGGCAGGAATACAGCCTGAGCATACAGAGTATACCGACAGAGTAAGCCTTCAGGTCTTTTTTTTACAGGAAGAAAAAGAAAAATTAATGAAAGAAATTGTAGAAGCTACGGCTGCAAAATGCAGAATAGAAGAAAAGGAAAGCTTTTATGCGCCAATTATGGATTCCTGACTAGCGGGATAAGCATTGTTAAAGTCCTAAATACCAAGGGAAGGAGGAAGAACCATGGATTTAGTACAGGAGCTGGAGGAATTAAAGGAATTATTGGAAACCAGGCAGTATACCGGACTGAGGCAGAAGCTGACGGAGTTAAATGATGCGGATATTGCAGTCATCATGGAGGAAATGGAAGCAGAACAGATGCTGAAAATTTTCCGTATTCTGCCCAAGGATATGGCAGCGGATGTGTTTGCCTACATGGAGGTAGACAATCAGCAGATGATTATCACTTCTCTTTCTGAGCGGGACGCAGCCAGTATTATCGATAATCTGATGGCAGACGATGCTACCGACCTGCTGGAGGAGATGCCTGCAAATATCGTAAAGAAGCTGCTTGCCATAGCCAGTCCGGAAACCAGACGGGACATTAATCATTTGCTGCGTTATCCGGAGGATTCTGCGGGCAGCCTGATGACTGTGGAATATGTGGACCTGAAAGAAAATCTGACGGTGGCAGAGTCCATTCAGCGAATAAGGAATATCGGTTTGGACAGTGAGACCATTAATGTCTGCTACGTTTTAGACAGCAGAAGAAAACTGGTGGGTACAGTGACCTTGCGCGCACTTCTGCTGAGCCCTGAGGATGCGATTGTTGCTGATATTATGCATGAGAATGTAATTTCGGCCAGCACCATGATGGATCAGGAAAAGGTGGCCAGACTATTTCAGAAGTATGATTTTACAGCTATGCCGGTGGTGGATCAGGAAAATCGTCTGGTGGGCATCATTACCGTAGATGACATTGTGGATATTCTGGAGCAGGAAGCAACGGAAGATATTGAAAAAATGGCGGCCATTGTGCCTTCCGATAAGCCCTACATGAAAACGGGAATTCTGGAAACCTGGAAGAAACGCATTCCCTGGCTCTTGCTTTTGATGATTTCTTCTACCTTTACGGAACGGATTATTGCTTCTTTTGAGCAGGCTCTCAGCGCCTGTGTAATTTTAACAGCCTATATTCCCATGCTGATGGGAACAGGAGGAAATGCAGGAGGGCAGGCAAGCGGAACGATTATTCGAGGATTATCCTTAAATGAAATTGATTTCAGGGATAGTGTCAAGGTAATCTGGAAGGAAGCAAGAGTAGCCCTTTTGTGCGGTCTGACTCTTTCCATAGCCAATTTTATTAAGCTGCTTTTATTTGACCGGATCGCCATCAGTGTTGCCCTGGTAATCTGTATTACCTTACTGAGTACGATTTTAATCGCTAAAATTGTGGGCTGTATGCTCCCCATGCTGGCCCAGAAAATAGGCTTCGACCCGGCTGTAATGGCCAGTCCGTTTATTACCACCATTGTGGATGCCCTGTCCTTAATTATTTATTTTCAGGTAGCCACCAATTTGCTGGGATTATAATTTTTTATTGACGAGGGTTCGATCTTAGGTTATTCTACAGCAACAAAGAGAAATAAGCTTCAGGAAAGACACTTCAAAATGGAGGGAAAGATGGGAGAGAGAAAAAGTCTTTTGATTAAGGATACCACTCGTGAGGAACGAATGCAGATTGTGCAGCATGGCCTAAATCAATGTGGCGGAGGCTGTGATTTCTGTAACGGCTGTGACAACCTGGGTGGAGGCTCAGTAGATGCCTACTATCAGCCATA